>JACRMD010000264.1 GCA_016215085.1 Solirubrobacterales bacterium
AGGGTGATCGCGAGGATCGCGAGGAGGCCCACAAGGCCCAGGCCGACGAGCAGCCACTCGCGGCGGACGGCCTCGGCGCTGGCCGCCGGGGTCTCGACGGGCGTCTCGGGCGGGGCCTGGGGATCGATGGTGACGGGGGACATTCTCTGCTCCTGGTGTGAGGTCGTGCTTGGGACTCACCACGACTTTCGGCGTTCCGCGGTGCCCCGTGCGCCCGCTGCACCAGAAAGCCATGCGGGGTTGCGCCGAAGCTCATTCCTTCCGGCTATGGATCCGTAGAGACCACGGAGACGGCCCTCCGGCGGGGTCCGTACCGTGCACGGAGATGCCGTCGTCGCGGACCCCCGACCTGATCGAGCTGCGCAGCCTGGCCGCCGCCGCGGAGGCGGGCACGCTGGGCCGTGCGGCCCTGCGGCTGAACATCTCCCAGCCCGCGCTGACCAAGCGGCTGCAGTCGCTCGAGCAGCTCGTCGGGATGAAGCTGCTGGAGCGCTCGCACCGCGGCGTCACCCTCACGCCGGCCGGCCGCCAGCTCTACGAGCACGCGCGGCCGCTGCTGGCCGACGCCGACGCGCTGGACGCGGTGATCGGCCAGCTGCGCCGGCGGGCCGCGCCCGTGCGCCTGGCCGCCAGCCACTCCGCCGCCGAGGCGTTCGTCGCGGCGGCGATGGGCTCGCACGACGGCGGCGAGGAGGTCACGACCGTCGAGCTCGTGACCGCCAACAGCATGGTCGTCCGGGCGATGGTCGCCGACGGTCGCGCCGACGTCGGCGTCGCGGCCAGCCGGCCGACCGCGACGCCGAACCCCTCGATCCGGGTGGAGACGCTGGCCGACGACGAGATCGTCTGCGCCGTCCCGCGCGGCCACCTGTGGGCGCAGCGGGCGCGCATCAGCCGCGACGAGTTCCTGCGCACGCCGATGGTCGTGCGCGACCCGTCGTCCAACGCGCGCTGGACCGTCGACTCCGCGCTGCGGCGCGAGGGCATCGAGCAGGCCCCGCCGCTGGCGCAGGCGCCGACGCCGGCCGCCGCGCAGCAGCTCGCGCTCGCGCGCAACGCGCCGCTGCTGCTCTCGGTCAACGTGCTCGGCGAGTTCTTCGTGCCCGTCGCGGTCGACGGGCTGCGCTTCCCGCGGCGCTACGAGCTGGTGCTGCCCGCGGCGGGCGAGCCGCCGCTGGACGTCCGCGACGTCGTCGGGCGGCTGCGCGCGGCGGTCGAGGGCTGGGGCGCCCGCTAGCGGGAGGACGCCTGGCCGTGCACGTGCGCCCAGAACGCGCGCTCGAACTCGGCGAAGCGGGTGTGGCGCGTGGGCGCGAAGACGTACGCGGCCGCCGAGCAGAGCGCCGCGGCGGCGGTGAGCGGCACGACGGCCGGCGGGGCGGCGAGCGCGGCCACGAGCATCGCGACGGTCAGCAGCGGCACGGGCGCCAGGAACGACCACATCGCGGCCGGGTCCTTGCCCGTGCGGGGACGGAGGGCCAGGGCGCCGCCGATCCCGGCCAGGGCGACGAGCACGCACGCGGTCTGCACGAACAGCATCGCGGCAAATGTAGCGGCGAACCGCTTCCCGCGCACGCGCGCGAGGACGACCGGACTAGGCGGCGTCCTCGAGCAGCCGCGCGAGCTGCTCGCGCGCCGAGGCCCACTGCTTGCGGGCGCGGTCGCCGCCCGGGTGCAGCGTGTCGAGCACGACGAGCCCGCGGATGGTCGCCACCGACAGCTCGACCAGGCGGTCGAACTCCGGCCGCGAGGCGGCCCCGGGGAACAGCTGGCGGGTCAGCCCGAGCGTCTGGCGGTCGAACGCCCGCTCGACCGGGAGCAGCTGCTCGCGCAGCTCCGGGTCGGTGCGCGCGTGCGTCCAGAGGTCCAGCGACGCCTGGTAGAGCGGGTGGACGTAGCTCTCGAAGAGCAGATCCAGCCCCTCGGCGACGCGGCCGGGCCCGGTGGGCAGCGCGTCGGCGGCGGCCTGCAGCTCGTGGCGCCGGCGCTGCACGAGGTGGTCGGCCGCGGCGCCGAGCAGCGCCGCGCGCGTCTGGAAGTGGTGCAGGTGCGCCCCGCGCGAGAGCCCGGCCCGCTCGGCCACGCGCGCCGTGGTCGTGTTCGCGTAGCCCTCCTCGACGAGGCACGCGATGGCGGCGTCCAGCAGCGCCTCGCGCGTCGTGGCGCTGCGCTCGGCCTGGGTGCGGCGCGGGGCTCCGGTTGCCATCCCGGCTCACCCTACCCACTTGCGTTCACGAATGAATGTTTCCGTGGTAGCGTCCCGCGCCCCGTCTTCCAGACACCGAGGAGCAAGCTGACGATGGCAGCCACCGACGCGTTGGTGTTCGACGCGATCCGCACGCCGCGCGGGAAGGGCAAGAGCAACGGGTCGCTGCACGCGACCAAGCCGGTCGACCTGGTGGTCGGCCTCATGCACGAGATGCTCATCCGCAACGAGCGCCTGGACCCCAACCGGGTCGACGACGTGGTGCTCGGCTGCGTGTCGCCGGTCGGCGACCAGGGCGCCGACATCGCCAAGACCGCGGCGATCAAGGCCGGCCTGCCGGACACCGTCGCCGGCGTCCAGCTCAACCGCTTCTGCGCCTCGGGCCTCGAGGCCGTCAACGTCGCGGCCCAGAAGGTCGCCTCCGGCTGGGAGGACCTCGTCTTCGCCGGCGGCGTCGAGTCGATGTCGCGCGTGCCGATGGGCTCCGACGGCGGCGCCTGGGCGATGGACCCCGAGACGAACTACGACACGTCCTTCATCCCGCAGGGCGTCGGCGCGGACCTCATCGCCACGATCGAGGAGTTCTCGCGCGAGGACGTCGACGCCTACGCCGCCCGCTCGCAGGAGCGCGCCGCCAAGGCGCAGGCCGAGGGCCGGTTCAAGAACTCGGTCATCCCGGTCAAGGACCTCAACGACCACGTCGTCCTCGACCACGACGAGTTCATCCGCCCCGGCACGACCGTCGAGACCCTGGGCAACCTGAAGCCCTCGTTCGCCGCGATCGGCGAGATGGGCGGCTTCGACGCCGTCGCGCTGCAGAAGTACCACTGGGTCGAGAAGATCGACCACGTCCACACCCCGGGCAACTCGTCGGGCATCGTCGACGGCGCCTCGCTGCTGGCCATCGGCAACGAGGAGACCGGCCGCGCCCTCGGGATGGAGCCGCGCGCGCGGATCCTCGCCACGGCGCTGTCGGGCGCCGACCCGACCATCATGCTCACCGGCCCCGCGCCCGCCTCGCGCAAGGCGCTGGCCAAGGCGGGCCTGACGGTCGACGACCTCGACCTGGTCGAGATCAACGAGGCCTTCGCCGCCGTGGTCCTGCGGTTCGTGCGTGACATGGGCCTCGACATGGACAAGGTCAACGTCAACGGCGGCGCCATCGCCATGGGCCACCCGCTCGGCGCGACCGGCGGCATGATCCTCGGCACGCTCGTCGACGAGCTGCACCGCACCGGCGGGAAGTACGGCCTCGCGACGCTCTGCGTCGGCGGCGGCATGGGCATCGCGACGGTCGTGGAGGCCATCTGATGAGCGAGCGCGACACGATCCGCTGGGAGCAGGACGAGGACGGCATCGTCACCCTCGTCCTCGACGACCCCGAGCAGTCGGCCAACACGATGAACGCGGCCTACGCGGCGTCGATCCGCAAGACGGTCGAGCGCCTCGAGGCCGAGAAGGACCAGATCAAGGGCGTGGTCGTCACCAGCGCGAAGAAGACCTTCTTCGCCGGCGGCGACCTCAACGACCTCAAGAACGTCACGCCGGAGAACGCCGAGGAGTTCGCGGGCTTCGTCCGCGACGGCAAGGCGGTCCTGCGCCGCCTGGAGACGCTCGGCAAGCCGGTCGTCGCCGCCATCAACGGCGCGGCGCTCGGCGGCGGCTTCGAGATCACGCTGGCCTGCCACCACCGCGTCATCGTCGACGACCCGAAGGCGGTCGTCGGGTTCCCCGAGGTCCAGCTCGGCCTGCTGCCGGGCGCCGGCGGCGTCGTGCGCTCCGTGCGCATGCTCGGCATCGTCGACGCGCTCATGCAGCTGCTGCTGCAGGGCCAGCGCCTGCGGCCCGCCAAGGCCAAGGAGCTCGGCGTCGTCGACGAGGTCGTCGCCTCGGTCGACGAGCTGGTGCCGGCCGCCAAGGCGTGGATCAACGCCCAGGGCGAGGACTTCGCCGGCCAGGCGTGGGACCAGAAGGGCTACAAGATCCCGGGCGGCACGCCGAGCAACCCGAAGCTCGCGATGAACCTGCCCGCGTTCCCGGCCAACCTGCGCAAGCAGCTCAAGGGCGCGACCTACCCGGCGCCGCACCACATCATGGCCGCGGCCGTCGAGGGCGCGCAGGTCGACGTGGACACGGCGTTCGAGATCGAGGGCCGCTACTTCGTCGACCTCGCCACGGGCCAGGTCGCCAAGAACATGATCCAGGCGTTCTTCTTCGACCTGCAGGCGGTCAACGGCGACCGCGGGCGGCCGGAGGGCATCGAGCCGTTCGCCTCCAAGAAGGTCGTCGTGCTCGGCGCCGGCATGATGGGCGCCGCCATCGCGTACGTGTGCGCGAAGGCCGGCATCGAGGTCGTGCTCAAGGACGTCGACCAGGCGGCCGCCGACCGCGGCAAGGCCTACTCGGAGAACCTCGTCCGCAAGGGCGTGGAGCGCGGGAAGGTCACCCAGGAGAAGGGCGACGCGCTGCTGGCGCGCATCACCGCGACGACCGACCCGGCCGCGGCCGCGGGGGCCGACCTCGTCATCGAGGCGGTCTTCGAGGACCCGAAGGTCAAGGCGCAGGTGTTCGCCGAGATCGAGCCGCACCTGACGACGGCCCACCCCCCCGCCCTGCTCGGGTCGAACACCTCGACGCTGCCGATCACCCAGCTGGCCGAGGGCGTGTCGCGGCCGGCCGACTTCATCGGGCTGCACTTCTTCAGCCCGGTGGACAAGATGCCGCTGCTGGAGATCATCAAGGGCGAGCAGACCTCCGACGAGACGCTGCACCGCGCCCTCGACGTCGCCAAGCAGATCAAGAAGACGCCGATCGTCGTCAACGACTCGCGCGGCTTCTTCACCTCGCGCGTCATCGGCACGTTCATCAACGAGGGCATCGCGATGCTCAAGGAGGGCGTGCCGGCCCCGACGATCGAGCAGGCCTCCTCGCAGGCCGGCTACCCGGCGCCCGTGCTGCAGCTCTCCGACGAGCTCAACATGGAGCTGATGGCCAAGATCCGCAAGCAGTACGAGGCGGCGGCCGAGGCCGAGGGCGTCGAGTTCCAGCGCCACCCGTCCACCGAAGTGGTCGAGACGATGCTCGAGCTCGGCCGCGCGGGCAAGCTCCGCGGCGCCGGCTTCTACGAGTACGAGGACGGCAAGCGCGCCGGCCTGTGGAAGGGCCTGCGCGAGCAGTTCCCGCCGATGGAGGACCCGAGCACGATCTCGCTGAAGGACCTCGAGGAGCGCATGCTCTTCGCCGAGGCCCTCGAGACCGTCAAGTGCCTGGACGAGGGCGTGATCGAGTCGGTCGCCGACGCGAACATCGGCTCGATCATGGGCATCGGGTTCCCCGGCTGGACCGGCGGCGTCCTGCAGTACGTCAACGGCTACGACGGGGGCCTCCCCGGCTTCGTGGCCCGGGCCCGCGAGCTCGCCGCCACGTACGGCGAGCGCTTCGAGCCGCCCGCCTCGCTGGTCGAGAAGGCCGAGCGCGGCGAGGTCTACGCGGACGGCGCCGCCGTCCCGGCGTAGGCGCACGCACGGCGGTGGGGTGCGCGCACGGTCGCGCGCGCCCCGCGTCCGCCGTAGCGTCGGGGCATGGAGCTCCTGGAGATCGAATCCAAGCAGCGGCTGCGCCGCGAGGAGGTCGCCGAGCAGCTGCGCGCGCTCGCCGACATGCTCGCGCGCCACAACGACGTCGAGTACGAGCGCGGCGGCGTGCGCTTCAAGCTCGCGGTCCCCGACGAGGTCGACCTCAAGCTCGAGCTCGAGGTCGAGGACGACGGGACCGAGCTGGAGATCGAGCTGCGCTGGTAGCCCCATGGGCGACGCGCACCGCACCGTCGAGGAGCGCGCCGCACGCGGGCGCGCCGCGCGCCGCGCCGTGCCCCGCTCCAGCCACGAGGCCTGGGAGCGCGGCGCGGACGGCCCGGACCCGCTGGCGATCCTCCGCGACGAGGAGCGCACACGGGTCCCCGAGCTGCTGCCGATCCGCCACGAGCGGATGGCCGCGTCACCCTTCGCGTTCTTCCGCGGGGCCGCGGGGATCATGGCCGCCGACCTCGCCGGCGGCCCGGTCTCGGGCCTGCGCGTGCAGGCCTGCGGCGACGCCCACCTGGCGAACTTCGGCGTCTTCGCCGCGCCCGACCGGCGCCTGGTCTTCGACGTCAACGACTTCGACGAGACGCTCCGGGCCCCGTGGGAGTGGGACGTCCTGCGGCTGGCCGCCAGCCTGGCGATCGTCGGCCGCCACCGCGGCCTCGACGAGACGCAGCGCGCGCGGATCGTGCGACGCGCGGTCGAGACCTACCGCCTCACCATGCGGCGGCTCGCCGAGATGCGCGACCTCGAGGTCTGGTACGCCCGCGTCGACATGGAGGACTTCCTCACCCGCCTGCGGGCCGACGTCCCGGCGTCCGCCTACGCGCGCGCCCAGCGGGCGCTGACCAGGGCGCGCGGCAAGGACAGCCTGCGGGCGTTCAAGCGCCTGACCGTCCCCCGCGAGGACGGCGACGGCGTGCGGCTGGCCAGCGACCCGCCGCTGCTGGTCCCCATCGCGGAGCTGGCCCCCGGCATCGAGGGCGAGGAGCGGACCGCGCAGATGGGCCGCCTGCTGTCGACCTACCGCGCGTCCCTGCGCGCGGACGTGCGCCACCTGGTCGCCGGCTACCGCTTCGTCGACCTCGCGCGCAAGGTGGTCGGCGTGGGCAGCGTCGGGACACGGGCCTGGGTCCTGCTGCTCGTCGGCCGCGACGGCGACGACCCGCTGTTCCTGCAGGCCAAGGAGGCGGAGGCGTCGGTGCTCGAGCCGTACGCCGGCGCGAGCGCCTACCGCCACCACGGGCGGCGGGTCGTCGAGGGCCAGCGGCTGATGCAGGCGGCCGGCGACATCCTGCTCGGCTGGGTGCGCACGACCGGCCTCGACGGCGCCGAGCGCGACTTCTACGTCCGCCAGCTCTGGGACGCCAAGGCCTCGGCCGACCTCGAGGCGATGGAGCCCGAGGCCATGGAGCTCTACGGCAGGCTGTGCGCCGGCACGCTCGCCCGGGCCCACGCGCGCTCGGGCGACCGGGTGGCGATCGCGGCCTACCTCGGCGCGGGCCCGCGCTTCGACGAGGCCCTCGCGGTGTTCGCCGAGCGCTACGCCGACCAGAACGAGCGCGACCACGCCGCCTTCGCCGCCGCCGTCGCGCATGAGGCCGGCGCGGCCCCGGTCGCCGCCTGAGCGGACGATGGCCGCCGCGCAGCACGACGCCGGTCCCGGCCCGGGCCCGCCGGGGCGCGTCCCCGCGCCCGCCCAGCGCAACGCCGTCCCCGCACGGGCGCGGCTCGCGGCCCTCGCCGCGCTCGTGCTCGCCGCGATCGCGCTCGGTGCCGTGGTCGCGATGGCGCTGGACACCTTCCCGCTCGGCCTCGTCGGCGCGACCCTCGCCGTCGCCGCCGCGGCCGCCGGGTGGGAGGCGGCGCTGCACCGCGGCGTCCTCCGCACCGCCGGCCTCGTGCTCGCGGCGCTGCTGCTCGCGGCCGCCGTGGTCGTGCTCGTGGGCCGCGCGCCGCTGGGCACGGCGATCCTCGTGGGAGCGCTCGCGCTCGGCACCGCGGCCGCCCGCGCCGCGTTCCGCGTGCACACCGACCTGACCCCGGCCGCGCCGCCCCGCCACCCGGTGCTCTTCTACAACCCGCGCTCGGGCGGCGGGAAGGCAGCACGGTTCGACCTCCCGGCCGAGGCGCGTGCGCGGGGCATGGAGCCCGTCGAGCTGCGACCCGGCGAGGACCTCGAGGCGCTCGTGCGCGACGCGGTCGCGCGGGGCGCCGACGGGCTGGCCATGGCCGGCGGCGACGGCTCGCAGGCGATCGTCGCCGCGATCGCCGCCGAGCACCGTCTCCCCTACGCCTGCATCCCGGCCGGCACGCGCAACCACTTCGCGCTGGACCTGGGCGTCGACCGCGACGACGTCGTCGGCGCGCTGGACGCCTTCGTCGACGGCGGCGAGCGACTCGTCGACCTCGCCGACGTCAACGGGCGCATCTTCGTCAACAACGTGTCGCTCGGCCTCTACGCGGAGGCGGTGCAGCAGCAGGGCTACCGGGAGGCCAAGCTCCGCACCATCCTCGACACCGTGCCCGAGGCGGTCGGCCGCGGCAGCAACGGCGCCGACCTGCGGTGGACCGGGCCGGGCGGGCACGAGCACCGTGGCGGCGCGGCCATCCTCGTGTCCAACAACCGCTACCGCCTCGGGCGCGCGGTGGGCTCGGGGACGCGTCCCGCGATCGACGACGGGCGCCTGGGCGTGACGGTCGTGGGCACGCCGCGCGGCGGCGGGCACCGCGGCCGGCGCCTGCAGCGGCCGTGGCGTGAGTGGACCGCGTCCGAGTTCGAGGTCCGCAGCGACCACCCGGTGCCGGCCGGCATCGACGGGGAGTCGGTCGTGCTCGCCCCGCCGCTGCGGTTCCGCTGCCGGCCGGGCGTGCTGCGCGTGCGCATCTCGCCCCGCCACCCGGGGGCGTCGCCCTCCGCGCACGAGCCCGACGGCGCCCTGGCGATGCTCGGCGCGCTCGTGCGGCTGGCCGCCGGCCGCCGCTAGCGCCCCAGGCGGCGGACGTCGGCGTGGACCACCGCGTCGGCCACCGCCGTGCCCAGCAGCGAGCCGAGGATCACGTCGCCCGGGAAGTGCACGCCGGTGTGGACGCGCGAGTAGGCCACCAGGGCGGCGAGGCCGCGGACGGCGACGGCGTCGCGCGGCAGCACGGCGCCGACGCCCGTCGCGAACGCGAACGCGCTCGCCGCGTGGCCGGAGGGCAGCGAGCGCGAGCGCGGCATCGGGACGTGGCGCGCCAGCGGCACGCCGTGCTCGTCCCGGTCGGGCCGGTGGCGGCGCACGAGCGGCTTGGCCGCGGCGTTGACCACCACCGAGGTGGCGGCGATCGAGGCCAGGCCGAGGCCGGCGGCGTGGCGGCCGCGAGGCCCGCGGGAGGCGGCGAGCACCGCCGCCGCCCCCATCCACAGCCGCGAGCCGTCCGCGGCGCGGGCCAGCCGGCCCATCGCGCGGTCCAGCGCCGGCGTGACCGTCTGGGCGACGGCCGCGTAGACGGCGACGTCCACGTGCTCGGCGTCGCGCAGCCACGGCGGGCGCGGGCGGGCCCGGCGGGTGGGCGGCACCTCGGGCGCGTCCATCGCCCGAGTCTCGGGCCCGGGCCGTGGCCGCGCAAGTCGCCCGTCACCCGACAAGGCGGGCCACCGGCGGCTGCCGCGGGCAACGGGGCGCGCACCACCCCTCAGGGCGTGCGGTCACGACGCGACCACCGCGGCGGGCTCGCGGAGCGCGTCGAGCGCCGAGGCCGCCCGGCGGTAGCCCTCGAGGATGAGCTGGGGCCAGCGGCTGCGGTCGATGAACAGGTCGTAGAACGCCGGGCCGCGCAGCAGGCGGTGGTCGGCCGCGTCGATGATCGTCGCGCGGTCGCCCAGCGCACGCAGGGTCCGCTGCGCGAGCTCGAGGTGGAAGCCCTGCTCGGCCTGCCGACTGGCCTTGAGCACGCCCATGCGCGTGTCCTGCCAGCCGGTGATGTCGTCGGCCCGCAGCTGCGGCGGCAGCATGAAGTTGATGATGAACACGTGGTCGAAGCCGCCGTCGCGCAGGACCGGCTCGGCGGGCAGCAGGTCGATGATCCCGCCGTCGACGTACAGGTGGCCGTCGACCTCGACCGACTCGATGAAGACCGGCAGGGCGATCGCGATGCGCACCAGCCGCCCGATGGTCAGCCCGGGCTGCGAGTCGCTGCCGAAGTAGTCCACCAGGCCGCGGTCCATGTCGTACACGATGGACGTGATCGGGGTGGGCAGCTCGCCGGCGGTCAGCGCGCCGAAGCGCTCGTCGAACGTCCGCTGGACGGCCTCCCCCTTGGCCATGCCGGTGAAGCCCCGCAACGCGCCCGCGGCGAAGCGCGGCAGCTTCGCCCACTGCACGTCGAGGTAGTCCTCGAGGTGCCACGACAGCGAGAACTCCGCCATGTCGTGCGCGCTGAGCCCGGCCGCCCACATCGAGCCCCAGATCGTCCCGCCCGAGCAGGCGGTGATGAGCGCAGGCTCGATGCCCGCCTCCGCGAACGCGTGCCGGACGCCGACGAGCGAGACGCAGGCCCCGGCGCCGCCGCCCGCGATCACCGCCACGCGCTTGCCCGCGAGCGCCTCCAGCGGCCGCGGCCGCAGCGGCGGCAGCGGGTCGGCCGGCGGATGCGCCGGGCGGTCGACCACGGGCAGCGGCAGCAGCGCGCGACGCGCCCGCAGCAGGAACGCGGGGTCGAGCGTCGCGCGCACGAGCTCGCTGCGCTCGCGCACCCAGCCGAAGCCGAGGAGCACGTTGTACAGGTCGAGGTCCGTGCGGCCGGCCACGGTCGTTCACGCGGTCGCGACGACGACGGGACCGGCGGCGGCGCGGAGCACCGCGGCCGACACGCTGCCGAGCAGGACCCGGCGCAGCGCGCCGTGGCGGCGCGAGCCGACGACGAGCAGCCCCGCCTCGCCGCGGGTCTCGGCGGCGAGCTGGTCCGCCGGGTCGCCGCGGCGCTCGACGACGTCGACGCGCACCTGCCCCTTGGCCAGGCGCTCGGCGAGGGTCCGGCCGGCGGCCTGCACGGCAAGGAGGTCGTGCGGCGCGCCGGCGGGGCGCTCGTACCACGGCGGCTGCACCGTCACGATCCGCATCGCCGTCCCGAGCCGGACGGCGAGCTCGGCCCCGTAGCGCAGCGCGGTCTCGGCGGCCGGCGTCCCGTCGAAGGCGATCGCGACGACCTCGGGGTCGAGCACGGCGTGGCTGCGGAACCCGGGCGGCGCGACGAACACGGGGCACGGGGCGCCGTCGGCGACGAGCTCGGGCCCGCCGCCGAGCAGCAGCCGGCCGAGGCCGTGGTGGTGGCTGGAGCCGACCACGAGCGCCTCCGCGTCCTCGGCGGCGGCGAGCGCGTGGAGGCCGCGCGCCATCGACCCGTCGACGACCGGGGTGAGCTCGGCGCTCGCGGCCTCCGGCAGCGCGGCCACCAGCGCGCGGCGGGTCTCGGCGATCGTCTCGCGGATCGCCCGCTGCTCGTGACGGTCGGTCACCTCGGTGCGGCCGTCGGCGATCACGCGGGCCACGACGAGCTCCCGCCCGAGCCGCTCGCACAGCAGCTGCGCGAGGGCCAGGCCGTCGGCCGCCTCCTCGGTCGCGTCGTACGCGGCGATGATGTCGTGGGCGGGCATCTGCGGATCAGCTCCTCGGGGCGATCGCGGTGGGCGGGACGGACACGGCGGGCGGCGGCGCGGGCGCGCCGGGCGCGGCACGGGAGGTGGGCCACCAGGCGGCGCGCCCCAGCAGCTCGACGGCGGCCGGCAGCAGCACGGGCCGGACGATGAACGCGTCGAGCACGGCGACGACCGCCAGCCCGATGCCGAACTGCTGCACGGTGACCAGGCCGGTGAACAGGAACGGCGCGGCGGCGGCGACCATCGCCAGTGCGACGCCGGTGCTCACGGCCGCGGTGCTGCGCAGGCCCTCACGCAGCGCGAGATGCGGGTCGCCACTCGCCAGGAACGCCTCGCGCGTGCGGGTCAGCAGCATCACCTCGTAGACCATGGCGATGCCGAAGACGGCCGCGAAGATGCCGATGATCGACATCGGGTCGACGTAGCCGGGGCCGCCCAGCAGCGGGTCGTCGCCGCCGTAGAGCAGCTCGAGGACGCCGAACGCGGCGCTCGCCGTCAGCAGGTCGAAGGCGACGGCCACGAGCGGCAGGACGACCGTGCGCAGCATCAGCATCAGCAGCAGCGCGACCACGATGGCGATCCCGGCGACGACGGGAGCGATGCGCGCGACCGTCGCGTCCTCGTAGTCGGCCAGCGAGCCGGCCGGGCCGCCGACGGCGGTCTCGGTCTCCGAGGTCTGCGCGAACCGGTCGGCCGAGTCCTGCAGGTCGCCCGCGAGGTCGCGCGTGCGCTGGTCCTTGCTGGCGTACTTCGAGATGACGACGATCTGGCCGGCGCTGCCGCCGTTGTCGAGGTTGATCGCGAACGAGGCCTGGTTGCGCTGGTCGGGCGGCGCGCCCGTGATCGCGGCGAGCACGAAGTACCCGGAGTCGAAGAGCCCGGGCGACTGCTGCTGGAGCTGCTCGACGTCCTTGGGCGACGGCAGCTGGCCGCGGAACTTCGCGACGCCGGACTGCAGCTGGCCGAGCCCGTTGGCGAGCTCGGTCGTCGGACCGGTGCCCGCCTGCAGGCCGCCGGCGAGCTGGCCGGCGCCGGTCGTGAGCTGCCCGAGGCCGGACTCCAGCGCGCCGGCGCCGACCCGCAGCTTGTCGAGGCCCGTGGCGAGCTGGCCGCCGCCGGAGTTGAGCTGGGCGATGCCATCGGCGAGCTGGGCGTTGCCGGCGCTCAGCTTGGCGATGCCGCCCTGCAGCGCGGTCGAGCCGGCCAGCAGGCGGCTCAGCCCGTTGGCGAGGTCGCCGGTCTGCGCGGCGAACGCGGAGGCCACGGCCGAGGCGCCGCCGACGGTCTTCTGCACGCCGCCGATGCCGCTCTCGACGCCGGCGGCGCTGGAGCGCGCCTGGCGCAGCGCGCCCAGCGCCGCCTGGTACTGCGGGCCGTCGGCCTCGACGGCCTGCAGCGCGACGATGGCCTGGTCGACGTTCTGCGTGGTGGCCTGCGCCGTGCCGGCCAGCGTGCCCAGCCGGCCGACCGCCGCGCTGACGTCGGCGGCCATCTGCTTGACGACCGGGACGCCCGCGGTCACCGGCCTCGCCGCGGTGCCGAGGCCGCCGGAGAGCTGCTTGGAGCCGGTCAGCGCCTGCGCCGCGCCGGCGCGCAGCGCCTGCGCGCCGCTCAGCGCGGAGCCGAGGCCGGCGGAGATCTTCCGGGCGCCGCTCTCGGCCGCCGCGAGGCCGCCCTTGAGCTGGCCCGCGCCGGAGGTCGCCGAGCCCGACCCGGACTGCAGCTGGCCGGCGCCGGACGCGGCGTCCTGGAGGCCCGCCTTGAGCTGGCGCGCTCCGGCGCCCGCGAGGCCGAGCCCGCCGGCGAGCCGGCCGAGGTCCTTCTTGCCGTTCTTGAGGAGCTTGCTCGAGTCCTCGAGGCTCTTGGGCAGCTTGCCGAGGTCCTTGGTCTGCGCCCGCAGCTCGCCGGGGCCGACGACCGACGCCACGCGCGGGTCCTTGGCCAGGCCGGCCTGGTAGGTGTCGAGCTGGCGCAGCAGCGCCACGTCGGTGACCGGGTGGTCGCGCGCGACCACGAGGACGTTGAAGGGCGTCGGCCAGCCCGGGCCCATCGCCTGGGCGACGGCCTCGAAGTCCTGGCGCGCGACCGAGTCCTCGGGGAGCTGGGTCACGTCGGGCGGCCCCGTCTCCATCGTGGCGAGCGGGACGGCGAGCACGAGCAGCGCCGCGGTGGCCACGGCGCCGGCGCCGACCGCGTGCCGGGTGACGAACGAGTCCTCGCCGACCAGCCGGTGCCAGCCCCCCACGAGCGGGGCGGGCAGCGCAAAGCGCCCGGCGTCCACGCGGTGGCCGAGCAGGACGAGCGCCGCGGGCATGACCACGACGGCGGCGCCGGTGCCCAGCGCCGAGCACAGCAGCACGCCGACCCCGACCGAGGCCAGGATGTCGGTCGGTCCGATCAGGACGGCGATGACCAGCGAGGCCATGATCACCGTGCCGGCGAAGAGCACGGCGCGGCCGCTGGTCGCCACGGCCCGGCTGGCGGCCAGCGCCGCCTCGGCGCGACCGGGCCCGCGCGGCGCCTCCTCCTCCAGGAAGCGCTCGAGCACCATCAGCGCGAACCCGACGCCGAGCGCCAGGCCGCTCACCGACGCGAGCGTCACCGCGGTCGCGTCGATGTCGATGATCTGGGCGTTCAGCGTCATCGCGCCGTAGGAGACGAACACCGTGGCGGCGCCGAAGACGGCGACCAGCCCGGCGGCGACGGGCCGCGCGAGCAGCAAGAGCAGGACGAGGAAGATGATGGGGATGGCCAGCAGCTCGGCCGTGCGCGTCGTGTCGACGGCGGCGTCCTTGAGCGCGATGTCGAGCGTCGGCTGCCCGGTGACGTGCGCGTGCACCGGCGAGCTGACGGTGCGGTCCACGACGTCCTGGATCTGCGCCTGGTAGGTGTCGACCATGTCGCGCTCGCTGCGCGCCACCGACGCGACGATCATCGCCGAGGTCGGCGACGGCCGCAGGGCCTTGCCGGTGTCGCCGGCGTCCCACGCCGACATGACGCGGGTGTCCTTGCGCGCCGCGAGGCGGCTCACGAGCGCGGGCCCCTGCAGGTCGACCTGCGCCTTCGGGCCCTGGAGCAGCACCGGCACGAGCACGCCCGGTCCGAACTCCTCCTCGCTGAGCTGCGTCGCGCGCGAGGACTCCGTCCCCGCCACGGTCATGATCGTGGGCGAGAGCTGGTCGCTGACGCCGAGCCCGACGACGGCGAGCCCCGCCGCCACGGTGAACCACACCACCAGCGCGACGACCGGGCGGCGGATGGAGAACCTCGCGAGGTGGATCATGACCGTGCTCCTCCCGGACCGGGGTTCGAACGTATGACGCGCGGCGTCCCGCGCCATCCGTGCTGGGTGGCCGCCGTCGTGCGGCGGAGTACGGATCGCGCGTCGCGTCCTCCCCGATGCGCCCGCCGCGCCACGGGGCCACCGTGCGGGACATGAGCCGCCAGACGATGAGCGCCGCCGACGCGGCGTGGCTGCACATGGACCGGCCGACCAACCTGATGGTGGTCAACGGCCTGCTGTGGTTCGACGAGCCGCTGGACCTCGACCGCGTGCGCGAGGTCATCCGCGAGCGCCTCGTCGAGCGCTTCCCGCGCTTCCGGCAGCGCATCGCCGAGCCGCGGCTCGGGCTGGGTGTGCCGAGCTGGGAGGACGACCCCGAGTTCGACCTCGACCTGCACCTCCACCGCCTGGCGCTGCCGGCGCCGGGCGACAAGGCCGCGCTGCAGGCGCTCGCCGGCGACCTGATGGCCACGCCGCTCGACCGCACCAAGCCGCTGTGGCACATGTACGTCATCGAGGGCTACGGCCCGGGCACGGCGATCCTGACCCGGATGCACCACTGCATCGCGGACGGCATCGCGCTGGCCCGCGTGCTGCTCTCGCTCACCGACGAGCAGCCCGACGCCGGCATCGCGCCGCCCGCACCGCCGCACGCGCGCGGGCGCGCGGCGGCGATCACGGCGCCCGCCGGGGCGGCCGCCCACGTCGCGGGCGCGGCGGTCCACGAGGGGCTCGAGATCATCGGCCACCCGGGCACCGAGCTGCCCGGCCTCGTCTCCCGCGGCGCCGCGACCGGCCGCGCGCTGGCCAAGCTCCTGCTGACCTCCTCCGACGAGGAGACGGTCCTGCGCGGCAAGCTCGGCGTCGCGCGCCGGGTGGGCTGGACGGATCGCCTGGAGCTCGACGCCGTCAGGGCGACCGGCCACGCGACCGGCACGACCGTCAACGACGTGCTGCTGACCGCGATGACCGGCGCGCTGCACCGCTTCCTCGCCGACCGCGACAGCCTCGTCGGCGAGATCCGGGCGATGGTGCCGTTCAACCTGCGGCCGCTGGACCAGCCGCTGCCGCGCGACCTGGGCAACCGCTTCGGCCTGGTCTACCTCCCGCTGCCGGTCGGCATCACCGACCCGCGCGAGCGGCTGGCCGCCGTGCACGAGGCCATGGCCGGCATCAAGCACTCGCCCGAGGGGCCGCTCTCCTACGCGATCCTCGGGCTGCTCGGGCTGACGCCGCTGCCCGTCGAGCAGCGGCTGATCGACGTCTTCACGCCGAAGGTCACGTCGGTCATGACGAACGTCCCCGGACCGCGGACGCCGGTGTACTTCGCCGGCAGCCAGGTCGCGGGCGTCATCGCCTGGGTGCCGGCGGGCGGCGAGATCGGGATGGGCGTGAGCATCTTCAGCTACGACGGCGGCATCACCGTCGGGCTGCAGGTCGACCCGCGGCTGGTGCCCGACCCCGACGCGGTGCTCGCCACGTTCGAGGAGGAGCTCGCGGCGCTCGGGCGGATGGCCAGAGCATCTAGACCGCCCCGATCCCCGTCTCCGCGCGCACGTGGAGCTCGTGGTAGGACGAAGCAGCGCTCCGCTCGCGGCTGAGCACCGTCCCCAGCCAGCAGCACAGGAAGCCCGCCGGGATCGAGATGATCGCCGGGTTGGCCAGCGCCACCGGCGAGCCCTCGCCGTCGGGCCCGGGCCACACCGGCGGGCTCATGACGATGATGGCCAGCGAGATGAGCAGGCCGCCGACGACGCCGGTCACCGCGCCGGTGGTGTTGAACCGCGGCCAGAACAGCGCCATCAGCAGCGCCGGCAGGTTGGCGCTCGCCGCGACCGCGAAGGCCAGGCCGACCAGGATCGACACGTTGAACTCGGGGCCGGCGAGGATCGACGCGAGGATCGCCAGCACGCCGAGGCCGAGCGCGGCGACGCGGGCCACGCGCACCTCTTCGTCCTCGGCCGCCCGGCCGCGGCGCACCACGCTGGTCCACACGTCGTGCGCGACCGCGCCCGACGCCGCGATCACCAGGCCCGCGACGACGGCGAGGATCGTGGCGAACGCGACCGCGCTGATGATCGCCAGGAACAGGTCGCCGCCGACGCTGCCCGCGCCGCCGCCGAGCTCCTCGGCCAGCAGCGGCGTGGCGAGGTTGCCGCCCGCGCTGGCCTCGACGGCGTCGGCGCCGAGGATCGCCCGCGCCCCGACGCCCACGATCATGGTCATGATGAAGAACGCGCCGATGAGCGCCACGGCCCAGCCGATGGAGCCGCGCGCGGCCTTCGCGTCGGGGACGGTGAAGAACCGCATGAGCAGGTGCGGCAGCCCGGCGGTGCCGAGCAGCAGCGCCAGCCCGAACGAGATGGCGTTGATCGAGTTCGGGTGCTGCAACCCGCCGCCGAGGTAGCCCTTGGCGTCCTCGTGGTTGCCGGCCGCGCGGTCGAACAGCTCCACCGGGTTGAAGCTCGTCTTCGCGAGCACGAGCACGGTGAGCACGATGCCGGCGGTCATCAGCAGGCCGGCCTTGATGATCTGCACCCACGTCGTGGCGAGCATGCCGCCGAAGACGACGTAGACCATCATGAACGTGCCCGTCAGCAGCACCGACAAGGTGAAGTCGATGCCGGCCAGCGCCTGCAGCAGCACGCCGGCGCCGACCATGTGCGCGATCAGGTAGACGAACGACACGGCCAGCGTGCCGAGCGCCGCCGCGATCCGCGCCGGCCGCTCCTTGAGGCGGAAGGCGAGCACGTCGGCCATCGTGAAGCGGCCGGCGTTGCGCATCCGCTCGGCCAGCAGCAGCACGACGGGCAGGAACGACGCGCCCGCGGCGGCGAGGCCGACCCAGCCGTCGACCCCGAACAGGAAGATCAGGCCGGCGAAGCCCAGGAAGGTCGAGGCCGACAGGTAGTCCCCGGCCATCGCGAACCCGTTCTGCAGGCCGGTGATGCCGCGGCCCGCGGCCCAGAACTCGGTCGCGGTGCTCGTGCGCTTGGACGCCCAGTACGTGATGGCGAGCGTGATCGCCAGGACGATCGCGAAGACGGCGAGCGCCAGCTCGTTGACGCCGGTGCCGATGGCCATGGGGGTCATGCCTGCACCTCCGGCGCGCGGCGGGTCGCGGGCGCACCCTCGCGGGCGAAGCGGCCCTCGCGCTCGGGCTCGGGGGCGCCGAGCTCGCGCGCCCGCTCGCGCACGCGCGCCTCCAGCGGCGCCCAGACGCGCGCGGAGCGGCGCATGTAGGCCAGCGTGATCGCCCAGGTCAGCAGGATCAGCGCCACGCCGCCGGCGAAGCCGAGCGTGAACGAGCCGCCCAGCGACGTGCGCATGAGGTCCGGCGCGGTCGCGGCCAGCACGACGTACAGGGCGCCGGCCCCGACGCCCAGCGCGCCGGCGACCCACGCGAAGCGGCGCCGGCCCTCCGTGAGCTCGCGGAACTCGGGCAGCCGCTCGATGGCCGTCCAGTCGACGGCCCGCGGTGCTGCGTCAGCCATGGTGTCCTCCCGTGTCGTGGTTGGTCTCATCTGGCCGTCCAGCCCTCGTCCATGACGACCGGCGCGCCGGTGAAGGCGCGCCCGGCCGGGCCGAGCAGGAACGCCACCGTGTCGGCGACCTGCTCGGGCTCGATCAGCTCCTTGATGGCGTGCGGTGCGAGCACGACGCGCTCGAGCACCTCGTCCACCGGCACGCCGTGCGTGCGCGCCTGGTCCTCGAGCTGGCCCTCGACCAGCGGCGTGCGCACGAAGCCCGGGCACACGGCGGTGGCGCGGATCCCGTGCTCGGCGCCCTCGAGGGCGAGCGTCTTGACCAGGCCGAGCACGCCGTGCTTGGCCGAGACGTAGGCCGCCTTGTACGGCGAGGCGACGAGCGCGTGCGCGCTGGCGATGGCGACGAAGCGGCCCTCGCCCGAGGCGCCGAGCGCCTCCCAGCCGTAGCGGGCCAGCAGGAACGGGCTCGTGAGCAGCAGCGCGACCAGCCGGTCCCACGCGTCCTCGTCGAACTCCTGCACCGGCGCGACGTGCTGGAACCCGGCGTTGGCCACGATCACGTCGAGCCGGCCGTGGCGCTCCAGCACGTGCTCGACGGCCGCGCGGTTGCCCTCGCGGGTCGTCAGGTCCGCGGCGACGTCGGCGTCGCGCAGGTCGGCGGTGACGACGCGCAGGCCGTCCTGTGCCAGCCGCCGCGCGACGGCCAGCCCGATCCCGCTCGCGGCGCCGGTGACCAGCGCCACGCGTTCGCTGTCGCTCATGGCAACCCCTGCCTCCTCGCCCCCGGAGTACCCGAGGTCGCGAGACCGACACCTGGCGAGACGCCGTCGCGGACCCGAGCCCAGCCGGTAGCGTCGGGGCGTGCCCGACGCCGAGCCGCTCGTCCGCCTCGCGGGCGTGACCAAGGTCTACCGGACCGGGAAGGTCGAGTACCCGGCGCTGCGGGGCGTCGACCTCGAGGTCGCCGCGGGCGAGATGGTGGCCATCGTGGGCCCGTCGGGGTCCGGCAAGTCCACCATCATGAACCTCGTCACCGGCATCGACCGGCCGACGGCCGGGACGGTCACCGTCCACGGAGCGCGGCTGGACGAGATGGGCGAGGAGGACCTGGCGGTGTGGCGCGGGCGCCACGTCGGGGTCGTCTTCCAGTTCTTCCAGCTGCTGCCCACGCTGACCGCGCTGGAGAACGCGATGCTGCCGCTGGACTTCGCGCGCCGCGGGGACCGCGAGGAGCGGGTGGCGCGCGCCCGGCGCAACCTCGAGCGGGTGGGACTCGGCGACAAGGCCGGCAACCTGCCCGCCGAGCTCTCCGGCGGCGAGCAGCAGCGGGTGGCGATCGCGCGCGCGATGGCCACCGACCCCGACATCCTGGCCGGCGACGAGCCGACCGGGAACCTCGACACGCACACCGCGGCCGAGATGTTCGCGTTGCTGCAGCGGCTCAACGGGGCCGGTACGACGATCCTGTTCGTCACGCACGACCCGGCGCTGGCGGCGCGGGCGCACCGGCGCATCACGATCCGCGACGGCGTCGTCGTCGATGGGTGATGCGCTCCGCGGTCCTCGCCAAGTCCGTCTCGGGCCTGACGCGCCGCCGGGGCCGCACCGCCGTGTCGGTCGCGACGCTGGGGCTGGCCGTGGCGAGCCTCTGGATCTTCGCCGTCACGCCGCTGATGGACGACCGGATGGCGAGCGAGGTCGCGCGCAACCGGCTCGCCGACCTCACCGTCGACATCCGCCCGCAGCCGGTCGACGCCGCGGTGCTGGCGCGGCTGCGGGCGCTGCCGAACGTCGCGGCGGTCGAGCCGCGCAGCGCGTTCACCACCCGCGTCTACGCCGGCGGCGGGCGCCGCGAGCGCGCGCTGCTGGTCGGCGTGCCGGACTTCCGCCGCCAGCAGGCCGACGTCGTGCGCGTCACCTCGGGCGCCGCCCCGTCGGCACCGGGCACGGCGCTGACCGAGGTCCAGAACGCACGCCAGGGCCGGTTCGACGGCGGCCGCGGCGACGTGGCGCGCGTGATCGGCGCCGACGGGCGCACGCGCGCGCTGCGGCTCACCGGCGAGGGGCGCAACCTCGGCGGCGCGCAGGCGGTGACCGGCGACGACAAGGCCGTCGTGTTCTACACGACGCCGGCGACCGTGGCGGCCGTGCGCGGCAGCCCCGGCGCGACCTCGCTCGCCTTCCGGCTGCGGGACGCCTCGCCGCCTGCCGCGCGGCGCACGCTCGCCGCCGTCCGCGACGTGCTGCGCGCCGGGCTGCCCGGCTTCACCGGCTTCTCGACGCTGCCCGACGTCCGCGCGCCGGGCGACTGGCCGGGCAAGGCGATCTTCGAGGACTTCGGGACGCTGTTCCTCATCGTCACCGCGCTCGCGCTGCTCTCGGGCCTGGTCCTGATCAGCGGGACGATGAACGCGATGGTCGCCGAGGAGGCCGGCGAGATCGCCACGATGCGCGCGGTCGGCGCCCGCCGGCGACAGGTCGCGGCCGTCTACCTGCGCACCGCGCTGCTCCTCGGCGCGCTCGGCGCCGCCGTCGGGGTGCCGCTCGGCGTGCTGCTGGCCAACGCGATGGTCGCCTTCTTCGGCTCGAGCTTCTTCGCCATCGACGCCGGCTTCGGCGTCAGCTGGCCGTGGGTGGCGGCGAGCGCCGTGCTCGGCATCGCGGGCCCGGCGCTTGCCGCGCTGCCCGCCGTCCGCCGCGGCGTGCGGCGGCCGCTGCAGGAGACGCTCGCCGCCGCGGGCCTGCCCGCGGCG
>JACRMD010000265.1 GCA_016215085.1 Solirubrobacterales bacterium
CGTGGGTTCGAATCCCACCCGGCCCATCGTCGATCGTGATTGGGATCGCCCCGGGTTGGACAGAACCCCGGTGCCGACGGGCTCCCGCAACGGAGCAGGTCGGCACCCCTGACACGTGGCGTGGACGTCCGCGGGGTCCCGAACGGGCCTTGCGCGCACCGCCGTCACCGGCCCCGCACCCGCGGGGCGACCCCTAACCCAGAGGACCACATCATGGCGACCACGCCTGGCATCACCCGCGACTCCGAGCGCGACGGCCGCTTCGAGCGCGACACCACCCCTGCCCGCCGCATCCCGCAGCGGCTGAGCACCGAGACCAAGCACTCGTCCAAGACGAGCGAGCTGTACGCCTACGTCGCCGCGACCGTCGGCGTCCTGCTTGCGGGCCTGCTGACCAAGGCCGGCGACGGGCACGACGACCGCCTCCAGGCGCAGGAGACCTGGATGATCGTCGGCATCCTCACCGTCGGCTACATGATCAGCCGCGGCCTCGCCAAGTCCGGCAGCCGCGACCCGTACTGGAACGACGGCGACAGCCGGTAGCACGACTCGCGGCGCGCGGCCCGAACGGCCGCGCGCCGCCATGCGGCGGTCACAGCGCGCTCCACGCGGGTAGCGTCGGCGCCCATGGCGCCTCCGCCCGACTGGATCGAGCCGATGCTCGCCACGCTCACCGACGAGCGCGACCTCGGCGAGGGCTGGGTGCTCGAGCGCAAGCTCGACGGCATCCGCTGCCTGGCGTTCGTGCGCCGCGGCCGCGTCACGCTGCTGTCGCGCACGCGCAACCCGCTGCACTTCCCGGTGGTGTCCGACGCCCTGCGCGAGCTCGGCGAGGACGCGATCCTCGACGGCGAGGTCGTCGCGGTCGACCGTCACGGCGAGCCGCTCGGCTTCCAGGCGCTGCAGCGGCGCGCGCAGGAGCCCGGGAGCCTGACGCTGTGGGCCTTCGACCTGCCGTGGCGCGGCGGCGAGGACCTGCGCGGCCGGCCGCTCGCCGAGCGGCGCGCACAGCTGGAGCAGCTCGTGACGCCCGGCGGGGCCGTCGCGCGCAGCGAGGTCCTCGAGGGCCCGTCGCGCGCCGCCTACGAGCGCGCCTGCTCCGAGGCCTGGGAGGGCGTCATCGCCAAGCGGTCCGACGGGCCGTATCGCGCGGGCCGCTCCCGCGACTGGCTCAAGCTCAAGTGCCTGTTCGAGCAGGAGGTCGTCGTCGGCGGCTTCACCGAGCCGCAGCGCTCGCGCGTCGGCCTCGGCGCGCTGCTCGTGGGCTACTACGAGGACGGCGCGCTGCGCTACGCCGGCAAGGTCGGCACCGGCTTCGACACGCGGACGCTGCGCGAGCTGCGGGAGCGGCTCGACGGCCTCGAGGTCGACGCGCCGCCCTTCGGCGAGCCCGTCAAGCCGCTGCCTGAGGGCGCGCATTGGGTCGCGCCGGAGCTCGTCGCCCAGGTCGGGTTCGCCGAGTGGACCGCCGCCGGCCGGCTGCGCCAGCCGCGCTTCCTCGGGCTGCGCGACGACAAGCCCCCGCGCGACGTCGTGCGGGAGGCGCCGGCCTAGCCGTTGGGCACGACGTAGTCGAAGCGGATGGTCGTCGTGCCCTTGCGGCCGCGCTCGTTGTAGGTCTGCGCGGCGTTCGGCGCGAGCGTCTTGAAGGTGAAGCCGAGGACGCTCTTGGGCAGCCGGACGCGACCCCGGCGCAGGTCGGCCTCGAACCGGGTCATCCACGTCTTGGCGACGCGGTGCGCGGTCGTGCACGACCCGCCGGTGATGCGCAGGCGGAAGACGCCGAAGGTCTTCGGGCCGCCGGGCTGGAACGGGTAGCGCAGGTCGGCCGACTTGCAGGTCCGCGTCGGGCGGGCGTCCGCGGCGGGGGCGAGGAGGGCCAGCGCGACGGCGCCGGCGGCGAGGAGGGAGGGGAGGCGGGTCACGTGGCCGACCGTACCGCCTGGGCGGCAGGGCAGGACGTCGCCGGTGTCCGCCGAAGACGGCCGCCGATGGCGAACCGGGCCGCCCGCTTCCGTGCCGAGCGCGACCGCGCGGCCACGCCGCCGGAGCGCATCTCCGACGAGCGCGGGTCCGCGATCCTGGCGCACGCACTGCACGCGGCGCGCGACCCGGACGCCGCGGCGCGGCTGCGCGCCGAGGCCGACGAGGGCCGCTTCGGCGAGAAGGCCGACGAGCACCGCGCCGCCTACGTCTACCTCGCGCTGGCGATGTCGTCGATCGACGACGATCCCGAGGAGGCCGACACGCTCTTCCACTTCGCCGGCCACACCTTCCGCGAGGTCGGGCAGCTCAACCGCGCCGCGGACGCCTACTGGCGGGCGGGCGCGCTTGCCGCCGACGCGGTCGCCACCCACGGCGGCACGGAGGCCCGCGCGGCCTGGGCGGTGCGCTCGTTCGCCCGCGCGAAGGTGCTCTACGCCGAGATCGGCGAGTCCGATCGCTCCGACCGCATGCACATGCTCGAGTGGGAGGCGCGGCGGCTGACCGGCGCGCACCCGATCACGGCCCTGTGGGGCGCGACCTGCCGCTACGGCACCGACCTGGGCCGCTGGCTGGTCTGGCTCGTCGCGATCGTCGCCGTGTACGCGATCGCCTACCAGGCCTGGGCCGGCGACTTCGCCGACGCGCAGCACACGTGGAGCTGGGGGGTGTCGGCCGCGTACGCGGCGATCGCCGGCGTCGGCGACCACGAGCCGGAGACGTCGTGGGCGCAGCTGCTGGCGACGTCGAACGTCGTCGTCATGTACGTCATGCTCGCCATCGGCGCGACGATCCTGGGCCGCAGGGTGCTCGGTCGCTAGACGCCGTTTGCCGCGGCACCGCGAGGGGCAGCACGGTGCCGGCCGATGCCCGACAACGACGAGGCACTGGAGCTCCGGACCGTCGCCGTGCCCGCCGCCGTGACGGTGGTGCGCCACGCCGCGATCGGGTTCGCCGAGGGCTGCGGCGCGCCGGCCGGCCTGCAGCACGCCATCGGCCTCGCCGTCTCGGAGGCGACGACCAACGTGGTGGTCCACGCGTACGTGGACCGGGCGCACCCCGGGCCGGTCGAGCTCCGCGCGCGCCGGACGGCGGACGCCATCGTGGTGACGATCGTCGACGAGGGGCACGGGATGCAGCCGCGCCCGGACCGCACCGGCATCGGCATCGGGCTCTCGACGATCGCCCGGCTGGCCGACGACCTCACGCTCGGCCGCGGCGCGGGCGGGCGCGGCGCGCGGCTGGAGATGCGCTTCGCGCTGGCCGAGGCGGCGGCCGTCGCCGGCGTGGCGCAGATCGCGCCCGCCGAGGAGGGCGGCCGGCCGTCGGTCGTTCGCGCGGACCTCGACCAGCAGGCGGCGGGCCCGACCCCGGGCTGAGCCGTCAGCCGGCGAGGCGGCCGGCCGTCTCCACGTCGTCGGCCATCCGGCGCGGGGAGGTGAAGCGGTAGTGCAGCGGGCCGGTGGCGTCGCGCACGAGGTCGATGCGGCCCCGCTCGAGCGCGCGGTAGAGCCAGCGCAGCGCGTCGTGCTCCTCGCCGGCCGTGGTCTCCGCGAGCAGGTCCTCGAGCGTGAAGACGTCGCCCAGGGCAGCGACCCACGCGGCGGTGTCCGCCCGGTCGCCGGATCGCTGACGTCGCTCGAACCTGCCCATCGCGCGGACGGACGGCTGCCCATCCCGGCGCGGACAGAAACGTGGTGTGACAGGCTGCGGACGATCCTGCGGGCGCCCGGCCTATCGTCCCGCCCGATGCCCGACGTCCTCCGCCCGCTGTTCGACCAGGTCGTGATCAAGGAGCTCGAGCCCGACCGGATGCGCAAGTCCGGCCTGCTGGTGCCGCAGGGCACCCATGAGCTGCCGCCCAACGAGGGCATCGTGCTCGAGGTCGGCGACGGGCCGCCCGACCTGCCCGACTTCAAGATGCCGGTGACCAAGGGCGACCACGTCGTCTTCCCGCGCTCGGCCGGCGTCTGGGTCGAGATCGACGACGAGCGGCTGCTCGTCTGCCGCGTCCGGGAGATCCTCGGCGTGATCGAGTCGCTGCCCGACCGATGAGTTCCACGGGGCGGCGTCGTCCCAATGGACATGACCCGCTCCGAAGACCGCTCCCGCCGGCTCGCGCTCCACGTCCTGTGCGTGGGCGTGCTGATGATCGTGCTCGACGCGACCGTCGTGAACGTGGCGCTGCCCTCCATCCAGGAGGACCTCGACTTCACCGAGTCGGGCCTGGCGTGGGTCGTCAACGCCTACCTGATCGCCTTCGGCGGCCTGCTCCTGCTGGCCGGCCGGCTGGGCGACCTGCTCTCCCGCCGCGACGTCTTCCTCAGCGGCCTCGCCGTCTTCACCGTCGCCTCGCTGGTCTGCGGCCTGGCCCCGTCGGCCGAGGTCCTCGTCGCCGCGCGCTTCGTCCAGGGCGTCGGCGGCGCGCTGACCTCCGCGGTCGTGCTCGGGATGATCGTGACGATGTTCCCCGAGCCGGGCGAGCAGGCGCGCGCGATCGGCGTCTACGCCTTCGTCGCCTCGGCGGGCGGCTCGATCGGCCTGCTGGCCGGCGGCGTCCTGACCCAGGCCATCAGCTGGCACTGGATCTTCTTCATCAACGTGCCGATCGGCATCGCGACCGCGATCGCCGCGCGGCGGCTGCTGGAGCGCGACCGCGGCATCGGCGTCGGGCAGGGCGCCGACGTGCCGGGCGCCGTGCTCATCACCGCCGGCCTGATGACGCTCGTCTACACGATCGTCAAGCCCGCCGCCGAGCACGGCTGGGGCGCCGCGAGCACGCTGCGCTTCGGCGCGCTGGCCGTCGCGCTGCTGGCCGCCTTCCTGGTGCGCGAGGCGACCGCCCGCACGCCGCTGATCCCGCTGCGCATCCTGCGCTCGCGCAACGTCGCCGGGGCGAACGTCGTCCAGGCCGTCACCGTCGCCGGCATGTTCGGCGTGTTCTTCCTCGGCGCGCTGTACCTGCAGCGCGTGCTGGGCTACGACGCGCTGGAGACGGGCCTGGCCTTCCTGCCCACGACGCTCGTCATGGGCACGCTGTCGGTGAGGTACGCCGAGCGGCTGTCGGCGCGCTTCGGCGCCCGCGGCACGCTGCTGCCCGGCCTGGTGCTGATCGCCGCGGGCCTGGCGCTCTTCACGCAGGTGCCGGCTGACGGCGGCTACGTCACGCACGTGCTGCCGACGATGCTGCTGATGGGCGCGGGCGTCGGCGTCGCGTTCCCCGCGCTGATGGCGCTGGCGATGTCGGGCGCGACGCCCAGCGACGCCGGCCTGGCGTCGGGCCTGGTCAACACGACCGCGCAGGTCGGCGGCGCCCTCGGCCTCGCCGTGCTGGCGACGCTGGCGGCCACGCGCACCGAGGACGCCCGTGCGGACGGCGTGCAGGCGACCGCCGCGCTGCTGGACGGCTACCACCTGGCCTTCGCCATCGCCGCCCTGCTGGTGCTCGTCGGCATCGCCGTCGCCGCGGTCGTGGTGCAGCCCGAGCGCCGCGCGCAGCAGGCGGCGGCCGCGCCGCGCAGCGAGCCGGCCTACGAGGCGGCGTAGCCCTTGGTGGCGACGTGCCCCGGGCGTACGATGGCGCCCGTGACCCCCTCCACGCACACCCTCCCCAACACCCAGGTCGAGCAGCGGCTCGAGCAGCACCGCCGCGAGCTCACCGGCTACTGCTACCGGATGCTCGGCTCGTCGTTCGAGGCCGAGGACGCCGTCCAGGAGACGATGGTCCGCGCCTGGAAGGGCGTGGAGCGCCTCGAGGCGCGCGAGGCGCTGCGGTCGTGGCTGTACCGCATCGCCACCAACGTCTGCCTGGACATGCTGCAGAGCGCCAAGCGCCGCGCGCAGCCGATGGATCTCGCCGAGCCGCAGACCGCCGACGCGCTGCTCGGCGCGCCGCTGCCGGAGACGACGTGGATCCAGCCGATGCCCGACGCGCGCGTGCTGCCCGACACCGGGGACCCCGCCGAGCTGGCGGCCTCGCGCGAGACGCTGAGGCTCGCCTTCGTCGCCGCGCTGCAGCACCTGCCGCCCAAGCAGCGCGCGGTGCTGATCCTGCGCGAGGTGCTGCGCTGGCAGGCCTCCGAGGTCGCCGAGCTGCTGGACACCACGACGGTGTCGGTCAACAGCGCGCTGCAGCGCGCGCGGGCGACCATCGACCAGATCGCCCCGCAGGAGGACGGCCCCGCGCAGGTCGACGAGGCCGAGCAGCAGGAGCTGCTGGCCAGGTACGTCGAGCTCTTCGAGCGCTACGACATCGAGGAGCTCGTCAAGCTCCTCGCGCACGACGCGAACTTCACGATGCCGCCGTTCGACCTCTGGCTGCGCGGGCCCGAGCAGGCCAAGCGGTGGATGCTCGGCCCGGGCATCGCCTGCAAGGACGCGAAGGTCTTCACCCGGTGGGCCAACGGCTGCCCGGCGATGGCCTCCTACAAGCCCGACGAAGACGGCGTCTTCCGGCCGTGGGCGGTGGCCGTGCTCGAGGTCGAGGACGGCCGCATCACCAGCGTCCTCAACTTCCTGGGCGACCGGCTCTTCCCGGTCTTCGACCTCCCCGAGTCGCTGCCGCCCGACGCGTCCTAGCCCACCAGGGCCAGGACGACCTCGTCGAGCGCGGGCCGGCGCATGGCGATCGCGTCGGCGCCCACGCCGGCGCGGTCCAGCCGCCGCGCGGCCTCCATCATCGCCCCGTCGCCGGCCGTCACGGCGACGCGCACGACGACGCCGGCGACCTGCGGCGGGCCCGCGGCCATGCCGCGCAGCGCGGCGACCGCGGCGGGCGCGTGCGCGGGGTGGGTGAGACGGACCTCGACGTGCTCGCGCTGGATCGTTGCCATGCGCGCATGCTCGGCCACGTCTAGGTCAGGATGTGTCCGCAATGTGCGCGATCCTCGCCGGGCGATGAGCGAGACCACCTCCAGCCGCCTGCTCACCCTGCTGTCGCTGCTGCAGGGCCGCCGCGACTGGCCCGGCGGCGAGCTCGCCGACCGCCTCGGCGTCTCGGGCCGCACGATCCGCCGCGACGTCGAGCGGCTGCGCGACCTCGGCTACCCGGTGGAGTCGATGACCGGGCCCGCCGGCGGCTACCAGCTGCGCGCGGGCGCGGCGATGCCGCCGCTGCTGCTGAAGCTCCTGTTCACGATGATGCCGAAGCGCTAGCCGGCGCTGCTGCGGCCGCTGGTGCGCAAGGTCTCGAACCAGGCGCTGACCGCGCTA
>JACRMD010000266.1 GCA_016215085.1 Solirubrobacterales bacterium
CGCGGACGATCTCACGGACGCCTACCGGCTCTGCCACGGCGAGGGCGACCGCCTGCCCGGCCTCGTGCTCGACCGCTACGCCGAGCTCGCCGTCCTGCGCCTGCTGCCCAGCGCGCTCAACCAGCGCCAGATCGGCGAGGAGCTCTTCCTGTCGGTCAACACCGTCAAGACCCACTGCCGCAACATCTACGCCAAGCTCTCGGCCGGCTCGCGCGAGCAGGCGGTCGGCCGCGCGCGCGAGCTCGGGCTCCTCTAGGCCGGGGGCGTCATGCGCCTTCCCGGTGCAGTTGACAGCGCGGGCGCGACGGCGTACCCGTGCACGGGTCATGTCAGGAGGCGTACCACTCCTGATGTACCACGGGCTCGCGCGTCCGGACGCGGTGCGCGCCGCCGACCGGCGCTACGCGGTCGCCCCCGAGGCGTTCGCCGCGCAGCTGGAGGTGCTCGGCGAGGCCGGCCTCGCCGGCTGGACCGGCACCGAGGCCGTGGCGCAGGACGGCGGCGGCGTCGGCATCACGTTCGACGACGGCTGTGCCAGCGACGTCCTCGAGGCCGCGCCGCGGCTGCACGCCGCCGGCTGCGGCGCGACGTTCTTCGTCGTGACCTCGTGGGTCGGGCGGCCGCGGCACGTGTCGGTCGGCGGCCTGCGCGAGCTCGACGCCGCCGGCTTCGAGCTCGGCATCCACTCGCGGACGCACGCGCCGCTCTCCACGCTGTCCCCGGCCGCCCTGCGCAACGAGGTCGCGGGCGCCAAGGCCGAGCTCGAGGACTGGCTCGGGCACGAGGTCGCGCACCTGTCGTGCCCGGGCGGGCGCTGGTCGCCCGCCGTGGCGCGCGCGGCCGCCGAGGCCGGCCTGCGCACGGTGTGCACCAGCGACCCGGGCGTGGTGACCCCGTCCGGCGACCGCTTCCGGCTGCCGCGGCAGGTCGTGCTGCGCACGACGTCGCCCGGCGCGTTCGCGGCGCTCTGCCGCGGGGCGGTCCCGTGGCCGCGGCGGGCGCGCCACCACGCGCTGCGCTGGACCCGCGACGCGCTCGGCGAGCACCGCTACCGCCGCGCCCGCGCGGTGCTGCCCGGCCGCTAGGGCTCGTCGGTGAGCTCGCGCTCGACCTCGTCGAGGAGCTCGAGGTGGAGGTCGAGCAGGCGGCGGAGGTGGCGGTTGACCATGTGCAGGTACTTGGCCCGGTGCGGCAGCGCGGCCGCCCGCGCGTCGGTCTCCTCGAGGCGGTCGAAGAGGTCGGCGACGTCCTCGCGCAGGGTCAGCAGCGCCGCGCGCGTGACCGGCTCGCCGACGAGGTCGGCCAGCAGCAGGCGCAGGAGCGCCTCGCTCTTGACCGGGGTGAAGCGCACCGGCGTGCGCGCGTAGTCCTCGAGCGCCGCCCGGCCCTTGGCGGTGAGGCGGTACACGGTGCGCGGTCCGGTGCGCCGCGGCGACCTGCAGGCGGAGCTGCGCGCGGCCGTCGTCGAGGGCCTGGCCCCGCACCGCCGGCCGGACGGGAGCTACCGCCTGGCCAACGAGTGGCACGTGCTGCTGACGCGCGCCGCCTAGGCCGGCCGCGCCCGCCGGAACACCGCGAGGAGGGCGTCGAGCACCGGCGGCTCGACGTCGTCCTCGGTCAGCCCGCCGAGCGCGGCGATCGTCGCCCGCAGCTGCTCGACGTAGACCGAGCACTCCTCGCACGATTCGAGGTGCTCGTCGATGCGCCGCTCGGCGGCGGGCGGCAGCGCGCCCTCGAGGTAGTCGGTGACCAGCGCGACGAGCTCGGCGCAGGTGAGGTCGTCAGGCCCGGGCACGGTCGAGGTGCCAGGCGGCGACGATGAGGCCGATGTGGCTGAAGGCCTGCGGGAAGTTGCCCAGCTGCTCGCCGGTCGCGGTCTCGACCTCCTCGGCCAGCAGCCCGAGGTCGCTGGCGTAGGACGTGAGCTGGTCGAAGAGCGCCTGCGCGGCGTCGAGCTCGCCGGCCAGCGCCAGGCACGACACGAGCCAGAACGAGCAGAGCACGAACGTGCCCTCCTCCCCCACCAGGCCGTCGGCGTTGACGCCCTCGGCGTTGCGGTAGCGCAGCACGAGGCCGCCCTCGGTGAGGTCGCGGGCGATCGCGTCGATGGTCGAGCGCATGCGCGGGTCGTCGGCCGGCAGGAACCCGACCAGCGGCATGAGCAGCGCCGCCGCGTCGAGCTCGTCGCTGTCGAAGGCCTGCGCGTAGGCGCCGCGGCGCTCGCTCCATCCGCGCTGGAGCACCGCCTCGCGGATGCGGTCGCGCTCGGTCGCCCACTCCGCGGCGCGCGCGCCGAACTCGCCGAGCTTGGGCGCGAGCTTCACAGCCCGGTCCAGCGCGACCCAGCACATCACCTTGGACGACAGGTGGTGCTGAAGCTCTCCGCGCATCTCCCACATGCCGGCGTCGCGCTCCTCCCACCGCCGCGCCGCCGCGTCGGCCAGCTCGGCGACGAAGCGCTGGATCTCCGGGTGCATGTCGCCCAGCGCCTCGTGGTAGAGGTGGATCGCGTCGAGCAGCTCGCCGTAGACGTCGAGCTGGCGCTGGTCCCACGCGCCGTTGCCGACGCGCACGGGCCGCGAGTCGCGCCAGCCGCGCAGGTGGCCGAGCTCGCGCTCGGCGAGGTCGTGGCGGCCGTCGATCCCGTACATGATCTGCAGGTCGCCCTCGACGCGGCCGCCCGCGCTGGAGGTCATGAACGACACGAACTCGTCGGCCTCGTCCGAGCACGACCCGATGTACAGCGCCTGCACGGTCAGCGACGCGTCGCGCACCCAGGCGTAGCGGTAGTCCCAGTTGCGCTCGCCGCCCTCGGTCTCGGGCAGGCCGGCGGTGGGCGCCGCGACGATCGCGCCGGTCGGCCGGTACGTCAGCCCCTTCAGCACGCGCGCGCTGAGCTTCACGCGCTCGCGGTTGGGCCCGTCGTAGAAGTCGTGCTCGGCCTCCCAGGAGCGCCAGCCCTCGGCGACGTCGGCCAGCCGCGAGGCGACCTCGGCGGGCGCCGTGGCCTCCGGCGCGCGGTCGTCGTGCGCGGCCCAGCGCAGCGAGAAGCCGGCCTGCTCGCCGGCGCCGACGGTGAAGCGCGCCCGCATCGCCGCGTCGGCGCACTCGACCGGCACGCCGGCGCGCACCGCGATCCGGTTGGGCCCGCCGAAGGTCCGGCCGCCGTCGCCCTCGGCGCGGAACAGCGGCCGCACGAGTCCGTACTCGGGCCGCGGCGCCAGCTCCAGCACGAGCTCGACCGTCCCCTCGACGCCGTCGACGAGGCGCAGCAGCTCGTGCGGCGCGTCCTTGCCGAGGTCGTGGCCGCGCTGGCCGGGGGCGAACGCCAGCGCGTCGGTCAAGCGGACGGTGCCGGTCGCCGTGACGAACGTCGTCTCCAGCACCAGCGTGCCGGGCAGGTAGCGGCGCGAGACCTGGAAGTCGCCGGCCGGCGTGATCGACCAGTGGCCCGCGGCCGGGTCCAGCAGGCGGGTGAAGACCGCGGGCGCGTCGTAGCGCGGCAGGCACAGCCAGTCGATCGAGCCGGAGCGGTCGACGAGCGCCGCGGTGGTGCAGTCGGCGAGCAGGCCGTAGTCGGCGATCGGGCGGAAGTCCTGGGTCGCGGGGGCGCTCGGGGCGGGCAGCACGTCGGTCATGGTCCATCGGTCGCCCCGCGGGGCGCGCCGTTACGTAACGCCCCGGCCGCCCGGCGCACAGCAGGGGCATGCGAGGACTCCAGGGCAAGAACGTGCTGGTCACCGGGGGCAGCTCCGGCATCGGCCAGGCCATCGCGGTGCGGTTCGCCCAGCACGGCGCGAACGTGGCCATCAACTACCTCAAGCAGCCCGAGGAGGCGCACGACACCGAGGAGCAGGTGCACGCGTGCGTCACCCGGGTCCAGGAGCACGGCGTCAAGGACGTGCTCGTGCAGGGCGACGTCTCCAAGGACGTCGACGTCGAGCGGATGGTCCAGGAGACCGTCGACCGCCTCGGCTCGATCGACGTCCTGGTCAACAACGCCGGCATCCAGGTCTCGCGGCCGTCGCACGAGCTCGTCAACGGCGACTTCGACCGCGTCATCGACGTCAACCTCCGGGGCTCGTTCATGTGCGCCCGCGAGGCGATCCGGCGCTTCCTCGAGCAGGGCACCGGCGGGACGATCATCAACGTCTCGAGCGTCCACCAGCGCATCCCCAAGCCGCTGTACCTGGGGTACTCGGTCTCCAAGGGCGGGATGCAGAACCTGACGACGACGCTGGCGCTCGAGTACGCCGACCGCGGCATCCGCGTCAACGGCATCGGCCCGGGCGCGACGGTCACGCCGATCAACCGCGCGTGGATCGACAACCCGGCCAAGCGCGAGCAGGTCGAGGCCCACATCCCGATGCGCCGCGCCGGCGACGCCGACGAGATGGCGGGTGTGACGTGCTTCCTGGCCAGCGACGACGCCGCGTACATCACCGGCCAGACCATCTTCGTCGACGGCGGCCTGACCCTCTACCCCAGCTTCGCCGAGCCGTGGTCGTCCGAGTAGACGACATCGCCGCCGCGCGGCGGCTGCGGGCGCTCTCGCACGTCCAGGAGGGCAGGTTGTACGACCTGGGCCACGAGCTCCACGAGGGCATCCCGGTCTTCCCCGGCCGCTACTACCGCCAGACGCTCGTCCCCAACCCGGGCCCGCGCCTGGGGAGCAACATGGTGGACTGGACGACCGAGGTCATCACCGCCACCACGCAGGTCGGCACGCACCTCGACGCGCTGTGCCACCTGCGGGAGGGCGACGTCGGCCACGACGGCTGGAACCTCCTCGACGACAGCTCGCCGGCGGGCGCCACGCGGCTGGGGATCGAGACCGCGCCGCAGTTCGTCACCACCGGCTGGCTCGTGGACGCCGGGACGCTCGGCCCCGGCGAGGTCGTCGGGCTCGACGCGCTGGAGGGCATCGACCCCATGCCCGGCGACGCCGTGCTCTTCCACACCGGCTGGGGCGCGAACTGGATCGCGCCCGAGGTCTACCTGGAGGGCGAGCCCGGCCCCGGCCTCGAGGTCGCACGGTGGCTCGTCGAGCGCGGCGTCGCGCTGACCGGCTGCGACACCTGGAGCTACGGGCCCGTGCCGGCCGAGGACCCCGACCGCCCGTTCGAGGTCCCGCAGCTGCTCAACGTCCACCACGGCGTCTACGTGGTGGAGAACCTCGACCTCAGGCGCCTGGCCGCCGACGGCGTGCGGACCTTCGCGCTGATCCTCACCCACCCGCGGCTCCGCGGCGCCACCGGCGCCTGGACGTCGCCGATCGCCCTGGTGTGACCCATGAGCAACCACTACGACGTGA
>JACRMD010000267.1 GCA_016215085.1 Solirubrobacterales bacterium
CGCCGTCGCCGACGGCGTCGTGCACGCGCGCGTGACCGCGCCGCCGGTCGACGGCAAGGCCAACGAGGCCCTGCGCAGGCTCCTGGCGCGCTCGCTGGGCGTGCCCCGCTCGCGCGTCGCGGTGGTCCGCGGCCAGGCCTCGCGCGACAAGGCCGTCGAGGTCGACGGCCTCGCGGCCGAGGACGCGCTGCGGCGCCTCGGCGAGATCGCGCGCAAGTAGGCGCAAGTTCTGCGGCGGACCCTCGTTGGGGGCTGTCGGGCCACGAGGAGAGGCCCACCACCCCGGTCAGGGATCGCTGCGCTGTGCTCCGGTCGACGCACCTCTCGAGGACACTCGCCATCGCCGCCATCGTGGTCGGCATCGCCGCGGTCGCGACCGTGCTGCTGCGCAGCGGCGCCACCGACTACACGGTCACCGCGCGCTTCCAGAACGCCAGCCAGCTGGTGAAGGGCAACCTCGTGCAGGTCGCCGGCCTGGAGATCGGCCAGGTCACCGACATCGACCTCACGCCCGACGGCGAGGCGGCGGTCAAGCTCAAGATCACGGACGACGACTACGCGCCGCTGCGCCGCGGCACGACCGCCGTCGTGCGGCAGGCCTCGCTCTCGGGCGTCGCCAACCGCTACGTCGACCTGCACCTGCCGCCGGGGTCGGGCGGCCCGACGATCGACGACGGCGGCGTGCTGCCCGCCGACAAGACGACCAGCGCCGTCGACCTCGACCAGCTCTTCAACACCTTCGACCCGCGCACGCGCAAGGCGCTGAGCCGCCTGTTCCGCGGCTCGGCCGACCAGTGGCGCGGCGCCGGGCCCGAGGCCAACGCCGGCTTCGCGTACCTCGACCCGTCGCTGGCCGCCTCCAGTCGCCTCTTCCGCGAGCTCAACCGCGACCAGCCGTCGCTCGAGCGGTTCCTCAAGAGCTCCTCGGGCCTGGTCACCGACGTGGCCGAGCGCCGCGCCGACCTGGCCGGCCTGATCGACCACCTCGCCACGACGACCAACGCGATCGCCGCCCGCCGCGGCGACCTCGGCGAGTCGATCGTGCGCCTGCCCGACTTCATGCGCCGCGCGAACACGACGTTCGTGAACCTGCGCGCGACGCTCGACGACCTCGAGCCGCTCGTCGACGAGTCCAAGCCGGTCGCCAAGAAGCTGCGGCCGTTCCTCGCGGAGCTGCGCCCGCTGGCCAACGACGCCCGCCCGACGCTGCGCGACCTCGCGGCGCTGACCCGCCAGGCCGGCGCCGACAACGACCTCGTCGAGCTCACGCGCGGCGCGGTGCCGCTGCGCGACATCGCGGTCGGCAGGGTCGACCGCAACGGCAAGGAGCGCGAGGGCGCGCTGCCGGCGTCGACCAAGGCGCTGGCGCAGTCGTGGCCCGAGCTGGCGACCGCCCGGCCCTACGCGCCCGACCTCACCGGCTGGTTCGACGACTTCAGCCACTCCGGCGTCTACGACGCGCTCGGCGGCGGCTCGCGCGCCGCGGCCCACGTCAACGGCTTCACCAACGTCAACGGCGTCCTGCAGCCCGTGCCGCCGGAGCTGCGCCAGGCGCTGTTCGAGAAGGTCGCCTCGCTGGGCCAGCGCAGCCGCTGCCCGGGCGCGATCGAGCGCGGCGCGACCCCGAAGGACCTGCCCGAGGACTTCCCGTGCGACCGCAGCGAGGTGCCGCTCGGGCCATGAGGCGGATCGCGGGCATCGTCTGCGTCGTGGGCGTCGCCGTGGCGTTCTGGTTCGTCGCCGCCGGCTCGGGCGACAAGCAGGACGACCGGTTCTGGGTCGAGCTCGACAACGCCTTCGGGCTCATCGAGGGCGGCGACCTCAAGATCGCCGGCGTCCGCGCGGGCAAGATCACCGACCTGCGCCTGGACGAGCGCACGCACCGCGCGAAGGTCGGCTTCCGCGTCGACCGCGACGGCTTCGGCTCGCTGCGCGCCGACGCCCGCTGCGACGCCCGGCCGCAGTCGCTCATCGGCGAGTACTTCCTGGACTGCCAGCCCGGCACGTCGGAGCGGCGCATGCGCCCCGGCGACGTCATCCCGGTGCAGCGGACGAGCTCGACGATCGCGCCCGACCTCATCAACAACATCATGCGCCGCCCGTACCGCGAGCGCTTCTCGATCATCCTCGGCGAGCTCGGCGCCGCCGTCGCCGGCCGCGGCGACCAGCTCGGCAAGGCGATCGAGCGCGCCCACCCGGCGCTGCGCGAGACCGACCGCGTGCTGGCCAAGCTGGCCGACCAGAACCGCACGATCCAGCAGCTGGTGACCGACGCCGACGCGGTGGTCGGCGACCTCAGCGCCAACCGCAAGGACGTCGGGCGCTTCGTCGGCGAGGCGCGCGACACCGCGCGGGCGTCGGCCGAGCGCCGCCGCGAGCTGGCCGAGGGCTTCCGCCGGCTCCCCGCGTTCCTGGCCGAGCTGCAGCGCACGATGCCCGCGCTGGGCACCGTCGCGCGCGAGCAGACCCCGGCGCTGCGCAACCTCAGCGCGTCGTCGAAGCGGCTCGAGGAGCTCTTCGACCGCCTCGGCCCGTTCGCCGACGCCTCGCGCCCCGCGTTCGACGCGCTTGGCGAGGCGTCCAAGACCGGCCGCCAGGCGATGGCCAAGGCCGGCCCGGTGGTGGACGAGCTCGGGAAGTTCGCGCCGGGCGTCCCCGAGCTCGGCAAGAACCTGGCGATCGTGCTCGAGCACCTCGACGACCGCAGGTGGGCGGTCGAGGACGACCCGCGCAGCCCGGGCGGCAAGGGCTACACGGGCCTCGAGGCGCTGCTGACCTACGTCTACGACCAGGTCATGTCGACCAACGTCTTCGACTCCAACGTCCACTACCTCAAGGTCGCGGTGATGGACACGGCGTGCGCGAACTACGCCGACGCCAAGAAGGTCCGCGACAACCCCGACCTGGAGAAGCAGTGCGGCGCCCGCATCGGGCCCAAGGCGCCCGGCGTCTTCGACGACGACCCGACGGCCGAGGACGAGAAGACGACGTCGGCGCGGCGCCTGCGCCACAAGACCGACCGCACGGCCGAGGCCGACGCGCCGGTGCGCCGCGACGAGGGGTCCAAGGACGACCGCCGCGACGAGGAGCAGCCGCGCAAGGACGCCGACCCGGAGAAGCCGGGCGTGCAGCTGCCCCAGATCCTGCCCGGCGGCCCGTCGCTGCCGCCGATCGAGGTGCCGACGCCGAAGGTGCCCGACGTCCTGGGCGGCGACCGGCCGGCGCCGGCCGGCACGCCGCAGGTCGACACCAACAAGAAGCTCCTCGACTACCTGCTGGGGCCATGAGGAAGCGCCGCGCCACCGGATCGATCGTCGCCAACCCCGTGCTCGTCGGGGCGGTCACCACGCTCGTGGTGCTCGTCGCGGTGTTCCTGGCCTACAACGCCAACAACGGCCTGCCGTTCGTGCCGACGCGGTCGCTGAAGGTGCAGATCGCCAACGGCGCCAACCTCGTGCCCGGCAACGAGGTCCGCTCGGGTGGCTTCCGCATCGGCGTCGTGGACGACATGACGCCGGTGCAGCTCCCCGGCGGCAAGGTCGGCGCCGAGCTGTCGCTCAAGCTCGACGAGAAGGCGGGCGACATCCCGGCCGACACGCGGGTCGTCATCCGGCCGCGCAGCGCCCTGGGCCTCAAGTACGTGGAGCTCGAGAAGGGCACGTCGAAGAAGACGATCGCCGACGGCGGCACGCTGCCCGCGAGCCAGGCCACGGTGCCCGTCGAGCTCGACGAGGTCTTCAACATGTTCAACAAGCCCACGCGCGACGCCGCGCAGGGCAACCTCCAGGGCTTCGGCGACGCGTTCGCCGGCCGCGGCCAGGACCTCGGCCGCGCCGTCGAGGGGCTGCCGCGCTTCTTCGGCGTGCTGCGGCCGGTCGCGAGCAACCTCGCCGCCCCGGAGACCGACCTCGACGGCTTCTTCCGCGAGCTGGCCGACACCGCGCGCGTCGTGCGGCCGGTCTCGAAGGTCAACGCGCGCCTGTTCACCGACATGGCGACGACCTTCGAGGCGTTCTCGCGCGACGAGCGCAAGCTGCAGGACACGATCGGCAAGCAGCCGGAGACGCTGGCCACCGGCACCCGCTCGCTGCGCGTCCAGCGCCCGTTCCTGGAGCGCACCGCCGCGTTCTCGCGCGACTTCAACCGCGCGACCGTCGCCCTGCGCGGCGCGCTGCCGAACCTCAACAGCGCCCTGCGCGTCGGCACGCCGGTCACGCGCCGCAGCGTCGAGCTCTACGGGCCGCTGAAGGACACGATGGGCGCGCTGAAGGACCTGGCCGAGGCGCCGACCACCGCCGGCGCGCTGCGCGGCCTGGCGGCGACCGTCACCACGCTGCAGCCCCAGCTCCGCTACCTCGGCCCGTTCGTGACGGTCTGCAACACCTGGAACATGTTCTGGACGTTCACGGCCGAGCACTTCACCGCGCCGGACTCGACGGGCGGCTCGGAGCGCGCGCTGCTGAACAACTCGGCCTCCCAGGACGACAGCGTCACGTCGATGGGCGCCAACGAGTTCGCCAACGGCCAGAACGTCAGGCCCAACAACGGCGGCGTCCCGCAGTACCTGCACGGCAACACGTGGGGCAACATGGCGGTCGACGCCGACGGCAACGCCAACTGCCAGGCCGGCCAGCCGGGCTACCTCGCCCGCGGCAACCGGTTCTCGCCGTACGGCAAGCGGTACGAGCGCGCGGTGGTCGACACGCCCAAGGACGGCATCCCGACCATGGGCCCCAACTTCTCCAAGTTCAACAAGGACGGCAAGGGCTCGGGCAGCACCCTCACCCGCGTCCCCGAGGGCCAGACCTTCACCCCGGAGCCCGGTGGGAAGGGGATCAACCCGTGAGGCGCAACCAGCGGCGCGGCATGCCGAACGTCCTCGCCGGCCTGGTGGCGCTGGCGCTCATCGCGGTGGTGACGTACTTCGGCTTCACCAAGAGCGTCCCGTTCCGGGACCACTTCGAGGTCAAGGCGGCGTTCCGCAGCGCCAACAACATCCGCCCCGACTCGCCCGTGCGCATCGCCGGCGTGACGGTCGGCAAGGTCACGCGCGTCGAGCGCGGCGACCCGGGCGCCTCCAACGCGACCGTCGTGCTGCGCATCGACAAGAAGGGCCTGCCGATCCACGAGGACGCCACGGCGGCGATCCGCCCGCGCATCTTCCTGGAGGGCAACTTCTTCGTCGACCTCCAGCCGGGCTCGCCGTCGGCCAAGGCCCTCGGCGACGGCGACACGATCCCGGTCAACCAGACCTCGTCGCCGGTGCAGATCGACCAGGTGCTGACGACGCTGCAGGCCGACACCCGCAAGCAGCTGCAGACGCTGCTGGACGAGTACTCGCGCGGCATCTCGGGCGAGGGCGCTGACGGCTTCCGCAGGTCCACCAAGTACTGGGAGCCGGCGTACCGCGACGGCGCGATCGTCGCCGACGCACAGCAGGGCGAGCGCCCGCACGACCTGTCGGGCTACATCGACAGCGCCGGCACCGTCGCGGGGGCGCTGGACCGCAACCCGCGCCAGCTGCAGGACCTCATCACCGACTTCAACGCCACCGCGCGCGCGTTCGCGAGCAACGACCGGCAGCTCACCGCGGCGATCGGCGAGCTGCCGCGGACGCTGCGCGCCGGCTACAGCGCGCTGGGCGCGCTCAACGCCGCGTTCCCGGCGACGCGCCGGCTGGTCCGCGACCTGCGCCCGGCCGTGCGCTCCTCGGGCCCGGCGCTGGAGGCCTCCACGCCGTTCGTCCGGCAGCTGCGCGGCCTGGTCCAGAAGAGCGAGCTGCGCGGCCTCGTCGCCGACCTGCGCCCGACCGTGCCGGACCTCGCCCGGCTGCAGCGCGCCACGGTCCCGCTCTACGAGCAGGTCCGCGCGGCGTCGAGCTGCCAGAACGAGGTCATCCTCCCCTGGACGCACGACAAGATCGAGGACAAGACCTTCCCGACCAAGTACAAGGTCTACGAGGAGGCGACGAAGCCGCTCGGCGGCCTGGCCGGCGAGAGCCGCTCGGGCGACGCCAACGGCCAGTGGTTCCGCGTCCTGGTCGGCGGCCCGGTCATGGCCTACCCGCTGGGCACCGACCGGTTCTTCCTGACCAGTGCGCCGCTGCTCGGCACCAACCCGCCCAAGCCGCAGGCCCGCACGCCGCTGCGCCCCGACGTGCCGTGCGAGACCCAGGAGCGGCCGGACCTGCGCACCGTGCCCGGCCCGGCGCCCGAGGGCAGGCGCGTCCAGATCTCGCCCGGCAACGAGGGCAAGTGGGCCGCGATGGTCGAGAAGGCCACCGACCAGCTGCGCAAGCAGGTCAAGGAGCAGAAGCTCGACCTGCGCGTCTCGACCAAGCCGATCACCAAGGACGTCCTGGAGGGGCTCGGCAAGTGAGGGCGATCCGCAAGCACCTCGTCGACTTCGGGGCCATCATCGCCCTCGCGGTGGTCGCGCTGGCCGTGGGCGGCTACATCCTGGCCAACCAGCGGCTGCGCTTCCCGTTCCTGGAGGAGAAGCCGTTCCAGATCAAGGCCGAGCTGTCGACCGCGCAGGCCGTGACGCCCGGCCAGGGGCAGACGGTACGCGTCTCTGGCGTGCGCGTCGGCGACATCTCGAAGGTCGACCTGGTCGAGGGCCGGGCGGTCGTCACGCTCGACCTCGACCCGGAGTTCAAGGACCTCGTCCACACCGACGCCACCGCGCTGCTGCGGCCCAAGACCGGCCTCAAGGACATGTTCCTGGAGCTCGACCCGGGCTCGCGCAGGGCGCCGCTGGCCAAGGCGGGGTGGACCATGCCGGTGCGCTCGACGCTGCCGGACGTCAACCCCGACGAGGTGCTCGCGTCGCTGGACGCCGACACGCGCGACTACCTGAAGCTGCTCGTCGACGGCGCCGGCACCGGCCTCAAGGGCCGCGGCGACGACCTGCGCGAGACCTTCGCCCGCTTCGAGCCCACGCACCGCGACCTCGCGCGCGTCTCGAGCGCGGTCGCCGAGCGCCACGCCAACCTGCGGCGGCTGGTCACCAGCCTGCGCGACCTCAACGGCGAGCTGGCCTCGCGCGACGACGACCTCGCGCAGCTCGTCGACAGCTCCGCCGCGGTGTTCCGCGCCTTCGCCTCGGAGGAGCGCAACGTCGGCCGCTCGGTGCAGGAGCTGCCCGGCGCGCTGCGCACCACGACGCGGACGCTCGGCGACGTCGAGTCCTTCGCGAAGGTGCTCAAGCCGTCGGCCGACACGATCCGCCCGGCGGTGCGCAAGCTCGACCACGCCAACCGCGCGCTGCTGCCGCTGGCCAAGGAGGCCATGCCCGAGGTGCGCGACGAGATCCGCCCGTTCGTGCGCGAGTCGCGCCCGGTCGTGCGCAAGCTGCGCCCCGACGCGAAGTCGCTGGCCGACGCGACGCCGGACCTGACGCGCTCCTTCACCGTCCTCAACCACCTGTTCAACATGGTGGGCTTCAACAAGGACGGTCGCGAGGACCCGGGCAAGGCCTCGCGCGACGAGGGCTTCCTCTTCTGGATCGCGTGGCTCAACCACAACGGCGCCGCGCTGTTCTCGAGCTCCGACGCCAACGGGCCGTTCCGCCCGGTGACGATCGGCGCGACGTGCTCGATCGCCAAGCAGCAGGTCGAGGAAGAGGACCCCAGCGGGCAGCTGGGCCTGGTCCTCGGCCCGCTCCTCCTCGACAACGCGCTCTGCGGGGACAACAAGTAGGCCATGAACAAGCAGGCGCCCAGCCTCGGCAAGATCCTCACCATGGTGCTCTTCGCGCTGTCGTGCTTCGGCCTGCTGCTCTTCCTGTGGCTGAGCTTCGGCGGCCCGACGCCCCTGAAGCCGAAGGGCTACCGCGTGCAGGTCGGCTTCCAGGAGGCCACCCAGCTCGGGCTCGAGGCCGACGTGCGGATGGCCGGCGTGACGATCGGCAAGGTCCGCAAGAAGGAGCTCGACCCGCGCGGCCGCCAGAACCGCACGCTGGCCACGCTGGAGATCGACGACAAGTACGCGCCGATCGGGCGCGACACGCGCGCCATCCTGCGCCAGAAGACGCTGCTGGGGGAGACCTACGTCGAGCTCGCGCCCGGCCGGCCGGGCGCGCCGCGGCTGCCCGAGGGCGGCCGGCTGCCCGACGGCCAGGTCAAGCCCACCGTCGAGCTCGACAAGATCTACCAGGCACTGGACCCGCAGACCCGCAAGGGCTTCCGCAGCTGGCAGCAGGACATGGCCAAGGGGATCGACGCCCGCGGCGACGACCTCAACAGCGCGCTGGGCAGCCTGCCGTCCTTCGTGGAGGACGGCGGCGACGTGCTCGACGTGCTCGACCGCCAGGAGCTGGCCGTCCGCGGCCTGGTCTCCGGCACCGCCAAGGTGTTCGGCGCCGTGTCCCAGGACGAGGGGCAGCTGCGCAACGTCATCACCGGCTCGGCGAGCGTGTTCGGCGAGACCGCGCGCCGCAACGACAAGCTCGCCGAGGTCTTCCGCGTCTTCCCGACGTTCCTGGACGAGTCGAAGCTGACCTTCGCCCGGCTCGAGCGCTTCGCCCGCAAGACCGACCCGCTGGTCCGCGACCTGCGCCCGGCCATGCAGGACCTCGCGCCGACGCTGGAGGACGTGCGCGCGATGGCGCCCGACCTCGAGCGCACCTTCCGCAACCTCGGGCCGCTCATCGACGCCTCGAAGACCGGCCTGCCGGCCCTGCGCCAGGTCCTCGACGGCACCAAGCCGCTGCTCGGCCAGGTGCAGCCGTTCCTCCAGGAGCTCAACCCGATCCTGCAGTGGCTGGAGTACAACCAGTCGCTGGTCGGCGACTTCTTCACCAACGGCGCGGGCGCGCTCGTGGACACCGTGCCGACGCGCACGGATGCCGAGCGCGGGCACTACCTGCGCCAGTGGGGCCCGACCGGCACGGAGACCGCGGCGATCTGGACCTCGCGGCCGAAGACCAACCGCGGCAACGCCTACCTCGGGCCGGCGGCGGGCACGGGGCCCGAGCACGCCAAGCGGATGATCCTGCCGAGCTTCGACTGCGCGAACTCGGGCGGCGAGCGCCAGACGAAGATCCCGCAGGGCGACGAGAAGTCGACCAGCGACGACCCGTCCTGCTTCGTCCAGGGCGACCTGCCGGCGCCCGACGGGACGCTCGGCAGGTACCCGGACATCAAGCGGGCCGACTACTCCAAGCCCGGCAGCTGAGCGAGTCGCGCCACCCCAACGCGACTCGCAAGCCTCTGCCGCGGCTAGGCGACCTCGGCCTCGCGGACGGCCAGCGGCGCCAGCGCGTCCAGGAACGCCTCGGCGACGGACTCGTCGCCCACGATCTCGAGCTCGGTGCGCGAGGCGTCGGGGCCCAGGGCCTCGACCCACGCGCGCTCGGGACCGGTGATCTTCACGTCGGCCTCGGGGGCCGAGCGCTCGACGACCGTGACCCGGCCGTGGCGCGCGGTCAGCACGTAGCGCTTCATGTCGCCCGCGCGGCGGACGACGGTGACCTCGACCATGCCCTCGAACGAGCGGGGCATCGCGAGGCCGGGCAGCGTGCGCAGGATCGCGCCGATGTCGATGGACTCGTCAGGACGTGGCGGCGACCAGGCCCACCGCGCGCCCCAGCGCGCGAGCGCGCCGACGACGGGCAGGAGGTCACGGGCACGCTCGGTCAGCTCGTAGTCCACGCGCGGCGGGACCTCGCGGTACCGCTGGCGGGTGAGCAGGCCGTCGGCGACCATGCGGTTCAGCCGCGAGCGCAGCTGCTCGGTCGAGATGCCGGGCAGGACGCGCTGGAGCTCCACGAAGCGGCGCGGACCGGCGACGAGGTCGCGGACGATGAGCAGCGTCCACTTGTCGCCGACGAGGTCGAGCGCGCGGGCATCGGGCGCCCACTGATTGTACGGGTGCCGCTTGGGGGGTGGGACGGACGGAATGGCGGGCCTCCCTGAGGTGCCGGGACGGATGGGACAACCCTCAGCCGAAGGCGAGCATACCCCTGTGGGAGACCGATCGCGCCGGTTTCCAGGGGTTCTGGACGCCTGTTCTAGTGCACCCCAGAGTTCCCTGCACTCCCACGGGTTCCTGCGTCGCCCACTCCTTGGTGCATCGTCGGCAGTTTGCCGCAAGATCGACGGTCGTTCGACGTTTGAGCAGCCGAATGGGGTCGCGCGGGGCGGCCCCGGAGGACGGGAGGCACCTCGATGGGCGACGTCATCTCGCTGGCGCAGCGGCGCAGGGCGCGCCGTCCCGCACCGTCCCGGCAGCGGCCGCGGGCGACGTTCTCCTTCGACCTCGCCTCGCCCTTCACCTACCTCGCGGCCGAGCGCGCCGAGCGGCTCTTCGCCGACCTGCAGTGGCGCCCGGCCATCTCCGAGGCGCTGCACCGGCGCGACCTCGCGACCGACCCGGCGGCGTGCGAGCGCACCAAGGCGCTGGCCGAGGAGCGCGCGCTGTCGCTCGGGATGCCGATGGTGTGGCCCGACGGGTTCCCCGACGCGGGGCGGCGCGCGATGCGGGTCGCGTCGCTGGCCGCGGAGCTCCGGCGCGCCGCGCCGTTCGTGCTCGCGGCGGGGCGGCTGGCCTTCTGCGGCGGCTTCGACCTCGACGAGCCCGAGACGCTGGCCGAGGCGGCGGCGGCCGCGGGCCTGCCGCTGGACGCGGCGCTGGAGGCGGCGCGCGACGAGGGCCGTGACGCGGCGATGGAGGCCGAGGGCCGGCGGCTGCTCGCGCTCGGCGCCGACCGCCTGCCGGCGCTGCGCGCGGGGCGGCTGCTGGTCTGCGGCGAGGAGCGGCTGGCCGAGGCGGCGCTCGCGTGGCGCTCGCTCGACGGGGCGGTGGCCGCGCGGCCCCTCGGCGCCTAGGCCCGCCGCGTCGAACGCAACGAAAGCCGGAATAGTTCCGGCTTTCGTTGCACTCAACCGGCGAGCACGCGCGTCGGGACCTCGGCCGGCCACGATCGCTGGCACACCCGGGTCCGGTCCGTCACCATGGCCCGGTGCTCCGTGGCCCTCTGCACTGGGCGTATCGCCGCTTCGGACCCGCCTACCCGCGGCTGGCGGTCCTCGGGGTCCTGTCGCTGTCGTTCTTCGTGGTGGCCGGCGGCGTGTGGCTGCTGGACCTCTGCGTCGACCTCGACGGGGGCGAGTTCTGGCGGATCTTCCTGGTGACGATGGCCATGTCGGTGGTCGAGGCGGTCACCGCGTTCCTGGTGCTGTCGAAGCTGCTGCGCCCGGCCGACCCGTGGCTGCAGGGCGAGCGCGCCCCCGAGGACGCGGTCGCGGCGTGGCGCGCGGTCGCCGGCATGCCGCAGGACTTCCTCACGTTCGGGCGCTTCGTCCCCGTGGTGTTCAACGTCCTGCCCGTCGCGCTCTTCATCACCTGGGAGCTCGACGAGGGGCTGTTCCCGGCGTTGCCGATCGTCATCGCCGGCGTGGCGGTCGTCCTGCTCTACGGCGTGTTCGTGCGCTTCTTCGGGCTGGAGATGATCGGCCGGCCGGTGCTCGAGGAGGTCTCCTGCGAGCTGCCCGACGGCGCCGAGCTCGGCAGCGCGACCGTCCCGCTGGTCTTGCCGTCGGCGACTGTCCAGATCTTCACGTTCTTGTCGGCGCCGTTCGCGTCGCCCGAGGACTCGGGCCTGGACCAGCTCGGCCTCGGCGTCGTCGTGACGATCGCGGTGTCGTTCACGCTGTCGCTCGAGCTCTCGGGGCTGCTGCTGCGGTCGATCGTCGAGCCGATCCACGACCTCCAGCAGGGCACGCGGCGCGTCGCCGAGGGCGACCTGTCGGTGCGCGTGCCGGTGCTCGGGACCGACGAGACCGGCAAGCTCGCGGGCTCGTTCAACCAGATGGTCGCGGGCCTCGCCGAGCGCGAGCGCCTGCGCGAGGCCTTCGGGGCGTTCGTCGACCCGCACCTCGCCGAGCGCGTGCTCGTCGAGGGCACGGTGCTCGAGGGCGAGGAGGTCGAGGTCACGGTGCTGTTCCTCGACATCCGCGAGTTCACGGCGTTCGCCGAGCGGTCGACCGCGCGCGAGGTCGTCGAGCGCCTCAACGAGTTCTACGAGATCGTCGTCCCGGTGCTCGCCGCGCACGGCGGCCACGCCAACAAGTTCATCGGCGACGGGCTGCTCGGCGTCTTCGGCGCGCCCGACCGGCTGCCCGGCCACGCCGACTGCGCGCTGGAGGCCGCGCTGGAGATCGTCCGCTGCGTGCGCGAGCGCTACGGCGACGAGCTGCGCATCGGCATCGGCGTCAACTCGGGCCCGGTCGTGGCCGGCACCATCGGCGGCGGCGGCCGGCTCGAGTTCACGGTCATCGGCGACGCGGTCAACACCGCCGCCCGCGTCGAGGAGCTCACGCGGGACACGGGCGACGACGTGCTGGTGACCGCGGCCACCTGCGGCCTGCTCGAGCGCGCCCACGGCGGGTTCGTCGACCGCGGCGAGACGGTGCTCAAGGGCAAGACCGAGCGCGTCCGGCTCCACGCCCCGGTGCGCGCGGCCGCGCCGACGGCGCCCACGCCGCGCGCGCTGCGCGCCGTGCGCCGCTAGGGCCGGCCCTGGCCGCTACGGGCAGGCGTCGGTCAGTTGCGCGGTGAGCAGGCCGGCCACGTCGCCGGCGAGCGGCAGCGTCCCCAGCACCGGCAGCGCCTGGCCGTCGACCGCGGCGCACACGCTGCTCAGCGTCGACTGGATCGTGGCCACCTGCGCGGCCGTGCCGGCCTGCGCGGTCGCGAGCGCGGTGACGTCGACCGCGCCGAGCTGCGCCTGGGCCGCGGCGAGCTGCGCCTGGGTCGTGGTCAGGTCGGCGTGCTGGCCGTCGATCGCGGTGGCGCCGAGGCCGTCGGGTCCGGCGCCCAGGGCGGCGGTGACGTTGTCGACGGTTGCGGCGAGCGCGGGAACGTCGACGCCGCCGAGGGCGGTCCGGACGTCGTCGAGCCCGGCCGCGAGGGTCGTCGTCGTCCCGGTCAGCCCGGCCACCGTGCCCTGCAGGCCGGCGAGCTGCGCGAGCGCCGAGGTGATCGAGCTCGTCAGCGCCGGCGGCAGGTCGCCCGTCAGCGACTGCCCGGAGAGGACCGCCACCGTGGCGGTCAGCGCCGACGAGAGGTCGCCGACGCGGGTGGCCAGCGCGCCGACGGCCGAGGGGTCGGTCGCGCCGAGGGCCGCCTCGAGCGCGCACAGCCGCCCGAGCGCGGACGACGAGGTCGCGCACGAGCCCAGCTGCGCGGCCACCGCCGCGGCCTGCCCGGCGGCGT
>JACRMD010000158.1 GCA_016215085.1 Solirubrobacterales bacterium
CGACGCGCTGCGCGCCGAGCTCGAGCAGCTGCGCGACCTCGTCGCCCAGGTCGCGCGCGGCACCACCGACCCGGCTGCGGCGCGGTCGTTCATCACGCGGATGACCATCCGCCAGAACAACTGGACGCTCGGCACGTTCTGCGAGACCTACTGCCGCGTGGTGACCAACCACCACACCTTGGAGGACCGCAGCGTCTTCCCGCACCTGCGGCGCACCGAGGCGGAGCTCGCGCCGGTCCTCGACCGCCTCGAGGAGGAGCACGAGACGATCGCCGACCTGCTCGAGCGCGTCGACCGGGCGCTCGTCGCGCTCGTGACGCCGGGCGGCGACGGCATGGCCCGGGTCCACGACGCGATCGCCCTCCTAACCGACGCGCTGCTCTCGCACTTCGCCTACGAGGAGCGCGAGCTGATCGAGCCGCTCGCGCGCCACGGCTTCACCTAGCCCACGGGCTTACGCCGCGCGCACCTCGGGCAGCAGCGCCGGCCCGCAGCGCGCCACGTCGTCGGCCAGGCGCATCGCGCTCGTCTCGGCCCAGCGCCCGCTGTCGACGAGGTCGCGGCAGAGGCGCTCCACGTCCTCGAGGCCCGCGCTCGCCGCCGGGTCGCGCCGGACGTCGCGGCTGAAGATCAGGTCGTCCACCGCGTTGCGGATCCGCTCCTGCTCGCCCGGCTGCAGCTTCGCCGGGCCCAGGTCGCCGAGGGCCCGCATCACGCGGTGGTAGGCCTGCGCACGCTCACTGGTCATGCGCTGATCTTCGCCGTCGCGGGGGCGGATGCCTCTACGCGGCGGGCCGAAGATCGGCACCCGCGGTTGTACGCGCGGTCGAGGGCGCTACGCGAGCAGGCGCCCGCCGTCGACCACGAGCTGCGCGCCGGTGACGTAGCTGGAGAGGTCCGAGGCCAGGAACAGCACCGCCCGCGCGATGTCGTCCGGGCGGCCCATGCGGTGCATCGGGATCGTCGCCTCGAAGGCCTTCATGATCTCGGAGGGCATCTCGCCGACGCCCGGGGTCGTGACGCCGCCCGGCGCCAGCGCGTTGACCCAGATGCCGTGCGGCGCGAGCTCCAGGGCGATGTTCTTGGTGAAGCCCCAGACGCCGTGCTTGGACGCGTCGTAGTGCGCGAGGCCGACCATCGACGGATGCAGCGCGTCGATCGACGTGATGTTGATGATCCGCCCGCCGCGGCCCTGGGCGACCATCCGCCGCGCGGCCGCCTGCGTGCACAAGAACAGGCCGATGAGGTTGACGTCGATCGTCCGGCGGAACGTCGCGGAGTCGATGTCGAGGAACGGCACGTTGGGGTAGATGCCCGCGTTGTTGACGAGGATGTCGAGGCCGCCGAAGCCGTCGACCGCGGCGGCGACCATGGCGTTGACGGTCCGCTCGTCGCTGACGTCGCCGTGGAAGGCGATCGCGCGGTCGCCCCCGCCCAGCGTGGCCACGGCGTCGCGCGCGGCGCCGGCGTCGAGGTCGGCGACGACGACGGCGGCGCCCGCCTCGTGCAGCCGGCGGGCGATGCCGAGGCCGATGCCCATCGCCCCGCCGGTGACCACGGCCGTGCGGCCCGTGAGGTCCAGGAGCTCGTGCAGCGGCGTGGTCTCGTCCAGGATGGCGGTCATGCCGCGACGGTCCCAGGCGCGCCGCCCGCGCGCTACCGGGGCGACTGCCCGGCGGGCTCCGTAGTCGGCCGTACGACGACGTGCCGATGAGTCCAGGCGCCCCGCGCCGTCTAGAGGACATGAGCCCCGCGACCGGCGACGAGCCGCTGTCCTTCCGCGGCCGGCCGCTGCCGCGCCGCTTCGACGGGCACACGATCGTCGTCGCGCCCGGCGGGGTGCGGCCGTTCGACGCCGCCGAGTGGCACGACGCGCTCGTGGTCGTCGAGTCCGGCCAGGTGCAGCTGGAGACGCTGGCCGGGGGGTGGTGGACGTTCCTGGCCGGCGACGTCGTGTGGTTCGAGGGGCTGCCGCTGCGGGCCCTCCACAACCCGTGGGAGGAGCCCGCCGTGCTCGTCGCCGTCTACCGGCGGTGCAGCCGTTGTCGTTCTTGACCGACGACCCGTGGTTCTTGGCGGCCATGTCCCGCGGCTACCCGGAGAACGCGATGGGAAGCGCGTCGACGCCGTAGATCCCGCTGACGCTCTGCAGCTCCGGCGGGCCGTCGAGCGCCAGCTCCTCGATGTGGCGGGCGAGGAACGCGAGCCCCTCGCCGCGCTCGGCGCGCGCGAGGTTCGCGCCCACGCAGTAGTGGATGCCGGCGCCGAACGTGAGCATGCGCGCGGTCTCGCGCGGGGCGGTGATGTCGAAGGCGTCGGGGTCGGCGTACGTGCCCGGGTCGCGGTTGCCGGTGAAGGAGCAGACGATCAGGACGCTGCCCTCGGGGAACGCGACGTCGCGCAGCTCCAGCGGCGCCGTCGTCAGGCGCGCGGTCAGCGGTGTGATCGGCTCGAAGCGCAGCGCCTCCTCGGCCGCGCGCGGCGCCATCCCCTCGGGGTCGGCGCGCAGGGCGGCCCACTGGTCCGGGCGCTCGGCGAGCAGGCGGACCGCGTGGGCGAGCTGGCTCTGCGTGGTGTCCACGCCGCCGACGAGGACGTTGAGGACGAGGTTCTCGAGCTCGACGTCCGACAGCCGGTCGCCCTCCTGCTCGGCGCGGATGAGCGTCGAGATGAGGTCGTCCGACGGCGTCCGGCGGCGGCGGGCGATCAGCGGCCGGACCCAGTCGTAGAACTCGGCGACCTTGGCCTGGATGGTCGCGACCTGGCCGGGGTCCGACAGCGCGATCGCGTCGAACTGGCGCTGGATCCACATCGACCAGTCGTGCAGCCGCGGCGCGTCCTCCTCCGGCGCGCCCATGACGCGGGCGATCGTGCGCGACGGGTAGGGCTTGGCGAGCGCGCCGACGAACTCGCAGCGGCCGGTGCCGGCCAGCGGCGCCCACAGCGCCTCGAGGATCTCGCGCATCGCCGGGCGCCACCGGGCCGCCGCGCGCGGGCTCAGCGCGGGGTTGACGAGGCTGCGCAGCCGCGCGTGGTCGGCGCCGTTGACGTTGATGATGTTGTGGTCGACCTGCGTGCGCAGCGGGCCGTCGGTGACCTGGAAGAGGTCCGCCAGCAGCACGCCGGGGAAGATCGCGTCGCGGCTGCGCAGGACCTGCTCGCCCGCGGCGCGGTCGAGGACGATCGTGCCCAGCGGGGCGCGCGCGAGCCAGTGGCCGCCCGCGCGCAGCTCGGCCATCGCGGCGTGCCAGCGCTCGCCACGCAGGCCGGGGTCGGCGGGGTCGAGCTCGGGCAGGTCGAGGTCGGTCACCAGCGGCATGCGCCGACGCTACCTGTCACAGCGCGGCGGGCTGCCTCGTCTCAGGACGCGACCCCGAACCCAAGGAGGCACGACATGCGCATCTTCCTCGCCGGCGGCACCGGCGCGATCGGCCGGCCGCTCGTCCGCCGGCTCGTCGCCCGCGGCCACCACGTCACCGCCACGACGCGGTCCCCCGAGAAGGCCGGCCTGCTGCGGTCGCTGGGCGCCGAGCCGGCCGTCCTCGACGGGCTCGACGGCGTCGCGGTGGGCGAGGCCGTCGCCCGGGCCGAGCCGGACGCCATCATCCACCAGATGACCGGCCTGGCCGGGATCTCGGACCTCAAGCACTTCGACCGCACGTTCGCGGCGACCAACGAGCTGCGCACGACGGGGACCGAGCACCTGCTCGACGCGGCGCGGGCCGCCGGCGTGGGCCGCTTCGTCGCCCAGAGCTACGCGGGCTGGACCAGCGCGCGCACCGGCGGGCCGGTCAAGGACGAGGACGACCCGCTGGAGCCGGACCCCCCGGCGGCGCAGGCGCAGTCGCTGGCCGCCATCCGCCGGCTCGAGGAGCTCGTCCTGGGCGCGCCGCTGACCGGCACCGTGCTGCGCTACGGCGGCTTCTACGGGCCGGGGGCCTGGGAGGAGCTGCTGGACGTCGTGCGCCGGCGGCGGATGCCGCTGGTCGGCGACGGCGCGGGCGTGTGGTCGTGGATCCACGTCGAGGACGCCGCGGCGGCGACCGTGGCGGCGGTCGAGGCCGGCGTGCCCGGCGTGTTCAACGTCGTCGACGACGACCCGGCGCCGGTGTCGGCGTGGCTGCCCCACCTCGCGCGGGCCGCCGGCGCCCGGCCGCCGCGGCGGGTGCCCGTGTGGCTCGGGCGGCTGGCCGCGGGGGAGGTCGTCGTGTCGATGATGACGCAGGCCCGCGGCTCCTCCAACGCGAAGATCCGCCGCGAGCTCGGCTGGGAGCCGATGTGGCGCAGCTGGCGCGACGGGTTCCTCGAGTCGCGCGAGGAGGGGGCGGTGGCCGCGTGAGGTCCGACGTCGCGGAGCTGCGGCCGCTGCTGTTCTCGATCGCCTACCGGATGCTCGGCAGCGTCAGCGAGGCCGAGGACGTGGTGCAGGATGCGTTCCTGCGCCACGAGCTGGCGCTCGCCGACGGCGTCGAGGTCGCCTCGCCCAAGGCGTACCTGTCGGCGGTGGTGACCCGGAGGGCGATCGACCAGCTGCGCTCCGCGCGCGTGCGGCGCGAGAGCTACAGCGGCCAGTGGCTGCCCGAGCCGCTGCTGACCGACGAGGGCGCGGGCGACCCCGCCGCGCAGGCCGAGCAGGTCGACACGCTCTCGATGGCGTTCCTGCTGCTGCTCGAGCGGCTCAGCCCGGTCGAGCGCGCGGTCTTCCTGCTGCACGACGTGTTCGGCTACGGCTACGGCGAGGTGGCGGAGGTCGTCGGCAAGACGGAGGCCAACTGCCGCCAGCTCGCGTCGCGGGCGCGGCGGCGGGTGGAGGAGGGGCGGCCGCGCTTCGAGGCCACCCGCGAGGCGCGCGACGCGCTGGCGCGCCGGTTCTTCGCCGCGGTGGCCGACGGCGACCTCGACGGCCTCGTCGCGCTCCTGGCCGACGACGTCGTGGTCTACGGCGACGGCGGCGGCAAGGTGCCGCAGTGGAGCACGCCCATCACGGGCGTCGACCGCGTCGGCCGCCTGCTCGCCGGCCTCGGCCGCAAGCTGCCGCCGTACGGCGCGCGGATCGAGGTCCGCGAGGTCAACGGCCAGCCGGGCGTGGTGGTCCGCGACCGCGACGGGCGCGTGATCAACGTGTTCGCGGTCGACGTGGCCGGCGGGCGGGTCCACGCCGTGCGCTCGGTCATCAACCCCGACAAGCTGCGCCACCTCGGCGAGGTCGCCGACGTCTGGGCGCTGCTGCGCGAGCGCGAGCGCTAGCGGGGCCTCGTGGCGCGGCGCTCCATCGCCCGCCACTCCTCCTCGGGCAGGAGGTCCAGGAGCGGGTCGGCGCGCAGCTCGTAGCCGAGCTCGTCGGGCCGCTCGTGGATCACCCGCGGCGCCGCGGAGGGGCCGACGAGGCGGTCGAGCAGGGCCGTCCAGGCCCGGTGGCGCAGGTGGGTCCGTCCCATGTCCTAGGTGTACCCGGGAAGGCGGCGTCCCCGGGTGCGGGGGCGCACACAGGTACGGTTCGCGCCCCATGAGCCCCGTACTGGATCTGTTCCGCCTCGACGGCAAGGTCGCGATCGTCACCGGCGCCTCGTCCGGGCTGGGCGTCGACTTCGCGGTCGCGCTGGCGGAGGCCGGCGCCGACGTCGCCATCTGCGCCCGCCGCGCCGAGCGCCTGCAGGACACGCGCGCGCAGGTCGAGGCGCTGGGCCGGCGGTGCCTTGCGGTGCCGGCCGACGTCACCGTGGTGGAGGACTGCACGCGCGTCGTCGAGCAGACGATGACGGAGCTCGGGCGGGTCGACGTCCTGGTCAACAACGCCGGCATCGGCACGGCCGTGCCCGCCACGCGCGAGACCCCGGAGGAGTTCCGCAAGGTCATCGACATCAACCTGATGGGGTCGTACTGGATGGCCCAGGCGTGCGGTCGCGTGATGCAGCCGGGCAGCAGCATCATCAACATCGGCAGCGTGCTCGGTTCGACGACCGCGGGGCTGCCGCAGGCCGCCTACGCGTCGAGCAAGGCCGCGGTCATCGGGCTCACGCGCGACCTCGCCCAGCAGTGGACGGGGCGCAAGGGCATCCGCGTCAACGCGCTGGCGCCGGGCTTCTTCCCGTCGGAGATGACCGACGACTACGCCGAGGGCTACCTCGACAGCATGATGTTCCGCGTCCCGGCCGGCCGGACCGGCCGGCCGCGCGAGCTGTCGGCCGCGATGGTCTTCCTCGCGAGCGACGCCGCGTCCTACGTCACGGGCGTGCTGCTGCCTGTCGACGGCGGGCTGCTGACCACCTAGCGGACGCGCACCACGCGCAGGCCCCGGCCGGAGCCGGCGAGGACGATCACGTCGACCTTCGCGCCCTTCGTCCAGCGCACCCGCTCGTCGCCGTTGTAGTAGGTCCTGGGCCAGCGGAAGTGGAGGATCGCCTCGCCGTTGCCGTCGGCGCGCGCGCCGCGGATGACGTCGACGCCGCAGCAGTTGCCGCCGCGGTTGAGCGTGGGCGCCAGGTTGACGGTGACCTTCTCGTGCGGCCTGAGGCCCGTCGTGGGGAACCTGACCTCCTGGCCGACGCGCACGCTCTTGGGCCCGCTGACGTGGAAGGTGCGGTACGCGGTCGCCGTGCCGGCGAGGGCGAGGACGCCGACGAGGGCCAGGGCGAGCGTGCGGCGCATGGGCGCGAGTCTGCGCGACGCGTGTGGGCCGCGGTAGGCGGGCGACCGGCCTCAGGGCGTACGGGTCGCCGCACCGGCAATCGTCGCGGCGTAGGCGTCGGGGTCGGTCACGCCCTCGGTCCCGATGAGGACGGCGCGCGTCGCCGGGCCGAGGGCGACCGCGTCGTGCAGCGCGGCGCAGGCGGGGTCGGTGGCGAGCGCGCGCAGGGCGGCGAGGGGCGCGGCGCCGCAGTCGCCGACGCGCAGGCCGTTCGCCGCGAGCTCGCGCATCGCGGCGCGGGCCTCGTCGTCGGTGACGGTCACCGTGCCGGCGATGCCGGCCCGCAGCGACGGCCACGCGGCGAGCGAGATCTCGGCGCAGTCGAGGCCGGCCATGCACGTGCCGGGCGCCGGCACGGCGGTGGGCTCGCCGGCCTCCAGAGACGCGGTCAGGCAGGCCGCGGTCGCGGGCTCGACGGCGACGACGGTCACGCCCGTGTGCGCCCCGTAGCGGGCGGCCGCCGCGGCGAGGGAGCCGACGCCGGCCGGGACGAGCAGGAGGTCGAAGGCGGGGGCGCGCCGGGGCCCCTCGCCCGACGCCCGCGGCGCGTCGAGCTCGGCGAAGAGCGTCGCATAGCCGTCGGTGACCCAGTCCGCGGGGCCGCCGTGGCCGACGTCGGCGAGCTCGAGCACGCCGTGCTCGCGACCGTCGGCGGCGGCGCGGGCGACCGCCTCCTCGTACCCGGCGTCGAGGACCACGACCTCGGCGCCCTCCGCCTCGATCGCGGCGCGCCGCGCGGGCGCCGCGCGGGCGGGCAGGTAGATCCGGCAGGCCAGGCCGCGCCACGCGGCGACGCGGGCGACCGCGCGACCGTGGTTGCCGGCGCTGGCGGCGACGAGCGTGTGGACGCCCGGGTGCTCGCGCAGCGCGCGCTCGACCGCCCACGCCGCGCCGAGCACCTTGAACGCGGGCAGGACGAGGCGGTCGCCCTCGTCCTTGAGCCCGACCGCGGCGAGCCCGAGCTCGGCCGCGACCGCGGGGAGGTCGCGCACCGGGGTGGGTGCGTAGCCGGGCAGCGTCGCGTGGAAGGCGCGCGCGTCCGTGGAGGGCGCCGGCACGGCCGACGGCTCGAGCCCCGGGTTGACGAGGGCCCTCACGCGCACACCCGCCGCGCGACGCCGACGAGGGCGCGGGCGACCTTCTCGGTGTCCGAGCGGCTGACCCACTCGACGGCGGCGTGCGCGCCCTCGCCGCCCGGGCCGAGCATCACGGTGGGGATCCCGGCGGCGGCGATGAACGCGGCGTCGGCCCAGTAGCTTGCGCCGCCCAGGACCGGCTCGGCGCCGAGCGCCTCGGTCGCGGCCTCGCGCACGGCGGCGACGAGCTCGTGCCCGGGGTCGATCTCGAACGGCTCGCGGACCAGGAGCGTGCGCTGCGCGGCGTCGAGGGCGGGATCGGCGGCGCGGCAGCGCTCCAGCAGCGCGGCGAGCTCCCGCTCGACGTCGGCGCCGGTCTCGCCCGGCAGCGTCCGCCGCTCGAGTCCGATCGTGCACCGCGGCGGGTAGCTGGAGAGCTCCTCGCCGCCGGAGATCAGCGACGCGTGGACCGACGGCCGGCCGAGCAGGGGGTGGGTCGTCGCGCCGAGCGCGGCGTCGAGCTCGCCGATCGCGGTGAGGATGGGGCCGGCCTTCACGATCGCGTCGACACCCAGGTGCGGGCGCGACCCGTGCGCCGCCTGCCCGCGGACCTCGACCTCGGACCACACGAACCCCTTGTGCGCGACGACGAGCTCGAGCTCGGTCGGCTCGGTCACGATCGCCGCGTCGGCGGTCACGTGGCGCAGGACCTCCTGCACGCCGAGGCTCGCGTGCTCCTCGTCGGCGACCGCGGCCACGACGACGTCGCCGCCGAGCCCGAGCGCCGCCGCGTCGCGGCACGCGGCCAGCGCCGCCGCCAGGCCGGCCTTCATGTCGTAGGCGCCGCGCCCGTACAGGCGGTCGCCTGCCGTGCGCGGCGCGTGCGGTCGCTCCATGCCCTCGACGGTGACCGTGTCGAGGTGGCCGCAGAGCAGCAGCGTCCGCCCCCCGCCGGTGCCGCGCGCGCGGACGACGACGCTCGGCCGCCCGGGCGTGGCCTCGAGCACGTCGGCCTCGAGCCCCGCGTCGCGCGCCCACCCGGCGACGAACGCGGCGATCTCGGCCTCGCCCGCGCCGCCCGGCACGAGCGACGGGTTGACGGAGTCGATGGCCACGAGGCGTTCGAGGAGGTCCAGGGGCACGGCGGCCATGCTGCCGCGGATGCAGCATCAGCGCAAACGACGATCCGTGCAGGGAGCGTAAGCTGTGCTGATGCTCGGCCCGACGGGCACCGAGGGCGCGGCGCCGGCGCTCGACGCGCGCCGGCTCGCCACGCTGCAGGCCGTCGTCCGCACCGGGTCGTTCGCCGCCGCGGCCGCGGAGCTCGGCTACACGCCGTCCGCGGTCTCGCAGCAGATCGCCGAGCTCGAGCGCACGATCGGCCTGCGGCTGGTCGAGCGCCGGCCGGTGCGACCCACCGCCGCCGGGGTGGTCGCGCTTCGCGCCGCGCAGGCGGCGGGCGAGGCGCTCGCCGCCGGCGCGACGCAGCTGCGCGCGTTGCGCGCCGGGGAGGCCGGCGTCGTGCGCCTGGGCGCCTTCGCCTCGGCAGCGTCCGCGATCGCGGCCCCGGCGCTCGCCGCGCTGGCGCGGGAGCGGCCGGATGTCGAGGCCACGCTCGTGCAGGCCGAGCCCGCGGAGGCCCACGCCGCGCTCGTCGACGGCCGGCTCGACCTCGCGATCACCTTCGACTACGACGTCGAGCCGCGCGACGCGCCTTCGGCGATCACGCGCGAGCCGCTCGCCGACGACCCCGTGCTCGTCGCTCTGCCCCAGGGCCATCGGCTCGCCCGCACGCGCGCCATCCGGCTGGCGCAGCTCGCCAACGAGCCCTGGATCGCCGCACCGCTCGCGGGCCTGCCGCTTGCCGCGCTGCGCGACGCGGCGGGCGCGGGCTTCGAGCCGCGCCTGGGCTTCGAGGGCGACGACTTCCGCACGGTGCTCGCGCTCGTCGCCGGCGGCCTCGGCGTCGCGCTCCTGCCCGATCTCGCGCTGCAGGCCCCGCCCGGCGGCGTCGCCGTGCGCCCCCTCGCCGGCACGCCGCTGACCCGCCGCCTGCACCTCGACCGCCTGCGCACGACCTCCACACCCGCGGTCGCCACCGCGCTCACGGACGCCATCCACGCCGCCGTCCACACCGGGGCCAGGCCCCCAACACGATCTTCATGAAGGGGCCTGGCCCCGGAGCGGATGCGGCGCTGTGGCGGGTCGTGGGCGCCCGATGGATGGTGGTGATTGTTGAGTTCATGTTGGGGGCCTGGCCCCGGGAGGGGCGAAGGTTGGGGTGCGGGGCCCTTGGGTGGGCATGGCGCGACCACCTCGACTGCAGGTCGCCGGCGGGGTCTTCCACGTCACGGCGCGGGGGAGCCGGCAGGCGGCGATCTTCCTCGACGACCAGGACCGTGAGCGGTTCCTCGACCTGCTGCGGACGGTGCGGCGGAGGTTCGGGTGGTCGTGGTTGGCGTACTGCCTGATGAACAACCACTATCACTTGCTGGTGTGCACGCCGGGGGAGGACCTGGCGAAGGGCATGTGGTTGCTCAACGGGGACTACGCGACCGGGTTCAACCGTCGCCATGGACTGCGGGGGCACGTGTTCGAGGGCCGCTACGTCTCGGTGCCGGTGCAGGACGACGAGCAGCTGGTGCACACGGTGCGGTACATCGCGCGCAATCCGGTCGAGGCGGGCCTGTGCCGATGGCCGGGCGACTGGGTGTGGAGCAGCCACGGCGCGGTGCTCGGTCGTGGGGGCGAGGAGGCCGACGGCCTGGTCGACGTCCGCGCGGTGCTCGGGCGCTTCGGCGCCTGGGGCGGTGACGCGCGACGCCGGTACGCGGAGTTCGTCGACGACTGGGCCGGCAGCGGGCGGGCTCCGCTACGGTCGGCCGTGATGCCCAAGCGCCGCAGCGACGCCCGGCCCGTCTACTCGACCACGGACGGCGACCTGCGCAAGGCGCGCGACCCGCAGGTCAGGGCGCGCCTCGAGGGCGGCGGGCGCGTGAAGGTGCGCCGGGAGACCAGCGGCCGGCGGGGGAAGGCCGTCACCACCGTGGCGAACGTGCCGCTGGACGACGACGGCCTGCGCGACCTGGCCGGGCGCCTGAAGAAGCGCTGCGGCGTCGGCGGCGCGGTCAAGGACGGTGTGATCGAGCTGCAGGGCGACCACCGCGACGCGGTCGTCGAGGTCCTCCGCGGGGAGGGCTACGACGTCGTGATCGCCGGCGGCTGAGCGGACGCGCCCGGGCTGCTCGCCGCGCGGGGCCGAATTGGCCCCGCGCCGTCGCCGCAGCGGCGGGTGCCGCCGCTAGCGCCCGCGGCGCACGCGCACGACCTCGCTCGTGCGCGCCGTGCGGCCGATCGAGTCGGTGCCGCGGGCGACGAGCCGTGCGCGGAAGCCCTTGGGCCGCCGCGCCAGCGCCGAGCGCCCCGCCTTCGTCAGCCGCACCGTGACCGGGAAGGCCCGGCGGTCGCGCTCGGCCCGCTCGCCGGCGCCGAGCAGGACGGGCTTGCGGCCGAGGGACCGCAGCTCGACCGCGCAGCGCGCGAGCCGGAGGTCCTTCGCGCCCTCGGCGCGACAGCCGATCGCCTCGTCGGCGCCGCGGATGCCGATCGGCTGGCGCTCGTGGAACGTGCCCAGCCGGAACGGCTCGCCGTGGCCGCCCTGCGGGTAGTCGGCCACGCGCACGACGCCGTTGCGGACGCGCTGCGGGTGCCGGCCGACCGGGATCTTCGTGACGATGTCCTCCGAGGCGTAGGAGATGACCGTCACCCAGTCGTCGCCGCTGGACGAGATGTAGCAGTACTTCCCGTCCGCGCTGTTGGTCGCCCAGTAGGGCTTGCGGCCGGCGTCGAGGATCCGCGGTGCGAAGGTCCGCCGGTCGACGATCGCCCCGTAGTCCGACATCGTCCCGGCGACGCAGAGCTTCTCGCCGCGCGCGTCCATCGCCAGGCCGTGGTGCGCCGAGTCCAGCAGGTACTGCTCGGGCTGGAGCTTGGCCGCCTCCTCGCTGAGCGGCAGCCGCGCGAGGCGCGTGACCTTGTCCCGCTGGAGGTCGTACTCCACGAAGCCGTGGAAGAACGAGACCTGGAAGTACACGAACTTCTCGTCGGGCGACAGCGCCATCGGCCGCACCGCCGCGCTCATGCCCGGGTACCCGGCCTCGGCGAGCTTCTGCGACATGTCGATCCGCTTGAGGACCTGCAGCGTCTTGGCGTCGACGACCTGGAAGAACTCGCCGCCCTTGGCGTTGTCGTTGACCGGCCCGGGGCGGTCGGTCGGCAGGTACACGCGGCCGATCGACGCGTGGTAGATGAGCTTGCCGTCACGCGAGAACGTGTTCTCGTGCGGCGAGTCGCCCGAGGGGAACGAGCCGATGCGCTTGCCGGTCGCGGTGTCGAGCTCGTGCACGATGTTGCCGGTGGACGCGGACACGAGCAGCTTGGTGCCGTCGGCCGAGATGGCCATGTGGTCGGAGCGGTAGCCGTCGACCGGCGCGCGCCAGACGATCTTCTTGGTGTGGAGGTCGATCGCGACGACGTCGGCGAGGCTCGGCCGCGAGACGAAGATCATGCGGCCGTCGTTGGAGCTGAAGACGTCGTCGTTGAACTGGTCGTGCCCCTCGCCGATGAGCTCGCGCACGCCGATGAAGAACCCCTGGCGAACCGGGTCGAGCTGGATCTCGGCCTTGCGCTCCTCGATGTCCGGGATCACGTTCACCCGGTCCAGCCGCTGGAACGTCACGGGGTCGACGATGTCGGTGGTGCCGGCCCAGTTGTTGCCCACGAGGATCGCCGGGCGCGTGACGCCGGGCTCCGCGTCGGGCCCGACCACGGCGGCCGAGGCCGCAGCCGGGACGACCGCCGCGAGCAGCGCGACGGCCCAGGTGAACGAGAGCGTTCGCACGGACCCCATGCGCGGCAAGGTACCCGCGGCTCGCGCGATCGGTCGCAGTTCGTAGCCTCCCGTCGCGCGTGCCCCGCCTGCCCGACAGCGTCGAGGTCCTGCGCCTGCGCGAGTTCCGCCTCCTGTTCCTCGGCCAGACGGTGTCGCTGCTGGGCGACGGCATGGTGCGCGTGGCGCTCGCGTTCGCGGTGCTGCACATCGGCGGGTCGGCCGCGGACGTCGGCCTGGTGCTGGCCGCGCAGACCGTCACGCTCGTCGCCTGCCTGCTCGCCGGCGGCGTCGTGGCGGACCGGACGCAGGCGCGCGGCGTGATGGTCACCGCCGACCTCGCCCGTCTCGCCAGCCAGGGCACGATGGCGGTCCTCCTCATCGACGGGAGCGCCGAGGTCTGGTCGCTGGCCCTGCTGGCGGGCCTGACCGGCGCCGCCACGGGCTTCTTCAACCCGGCGAGCACCGGCCTGCTCCCGGCGGTCGTCGACGCCGAGCACCTCCAGCAGGCCAACGGGCTGCGCGCCACGGCGATGGCCGCGGGGGAGATCGCCGGCCCCGTCATCGCCGGCGTGCTGGTCGCGACCGCCGGCCCCGGCTGGGCGCTCGGCCTCGACGCGGTGACCTTCGCCGTCAGCGCCGCGTTCCTCGCGCAGCTGCGGCTGCCCGCGCGGGCCGCCGCGGCGCGCGCGTCGTTCGTCGCCGACCTGCGCGAGGGCTGGCGGGCGTTCCGCGAGCGCCGCTGGGTGTGGACCTTCGTCGCGTCGGCGGCGATCGGCAACGCGTGCTGGGGCGCGTGGAGCGCGCTCGGCCCGGTGGTGGCCGACGAGGAGCTCGGCGGCGCCGCCGCCTGGGGCGCGATCCTCGCCGCGATGGGCGCCGGCGGCCTGCTCGGCGGCGTGGTGGCGATCCGCGCCCGGCCCGAGCGCCCGGCGGTCGTCGCCACGCTCGCCGTGCTGCTCTTCGCCACGCCCATGGCGATGCTCGCCGCCGGCGTGTCCGCCGCGCTGATCGCCGCGGGCGGCATCGTCGGCGGGGCGGGGATGATGATCGGCAACTCCGTGTGGGAGAGCACGCTGCAGCGCCACATCCCGATCGAGCAGCTCGCGCGCGTCAGCGCCTACGACTGGTTCGGCTCCATGGCCTTCAAGCCGGTCGGCCTGGCGATCTGGGGCCCGGTGGCGGTCGCGATCGGCACCCAGGAGGCGCTGTGGCTGGCGTTCGCGATCCTCGTCGGCAGCGCGCTGTGCGTCCTCGCCGTCCCCGAGATCCGGGCGCTGCGACGATGAGCGCCATGGAGCCGTCGGCCGAGCCGGTGCGCATCGACAAGTGGCTGTGGGCCGCGCGGCTGGCGAAGACCCGCGGCCTGGCGGCCGAGGCCGTCAAGGGCGGCCGCGTCGCCGTCAACGGCCAGCGCGTCAAGCCGTCCAAGGACATCCGGCCCGGCGACGAGCTCGAGGTGACGCTCGGGCAGACCCGCCTGGAGGTCGTGGTCCGCGGGACCGTGCCGCGCCGCGTCTCGGCCGCCGAGGCGGCGCTGCTGTACGAGGAGACCGACGCCAGCCGGCAGCGCCGCGAGCGCCAGGCCGAGGATCGCCGAGCCGCCCCGAAGCCCGAGCCGGGCCTGCGGCCGACCAAGCGCGACCGGCGGCGGATGGAGGAGGAGCGCGGGCGGCGCCGCGCGTAGGGCGGCCGAGCACGCGGCCGCCGCCGCTAGCCGCTGCGCGCGACCGCCACCTCGCCGCCGAGCGAGAACGGCGGGACGAGCTCGATCCGGTCGCCGCTCCAGAACCGCCCGGGGTCGTACCAGCTGGCCGGCCGGTCGTCGGGCAGCAGGCCCATCTGCTGGTAGGTGGTCGCCACGAGCTCGGCGCAGTAGATCGTCTCCAGGGCGACGTGGCGGCGCCGGACGCGTCCCGCGAGCCAGTGGCGCGCGAGCCCCGGCATCGTCGGGAAGGGATGGCCGTCGTAGCGGGCGATGGCCTCCATGAGCCGGTCCTCGTGCTCGCGGCCGAGCTCGCCGTGCAGCTGGCGGAACCACGCGCGCTGGCCGTAGCGCTGCTCCCAGGTCGTGACCGCGTCGGCGAGGCGGTGCAGCTGCACGCCGCGCTGGCGCTTGCCGGTCCAGACGTCGGGCAGCGAGCGGCCGAGCTCGGCGTGCCAGAGCAGCGGCGGCAGGTCGTCGAGCGCGACGACCATGCCGACGTGGTTCACCGGCGCGTTGGTGACCGTGCGGATCGCCTTGTCGGCGAGCGAGCGGCCGCGGAAGAGCCAGACGTCGCCGGTCGCGGCCGACGCGACGGCCTCGGCGAGGGGGAGGGGTGCCGTGTCGTGCACCGCCCGTAACCTACGGCGCCATGCCCATGCGCTGGAAGCTGGTCGGGCTCGCGGGCCTCGCGGGCGTCGCCGCGACCGGGGTCGTCGTCGCCCGCCGGCGGCGCCACCAGCGCGACTACGACCCCGACGAGCTGCGCGACCGGCTGCACCAGCGGCTGGCCGAGGCCTCCGCCGGCAACGGCCGCGCCCCGGTCACCCCGGCCGGTGGTGGTTGACGACCTCGACGTTGGCGCCGTCGGGGTCGCGCACGAACGCCGCGTAGTAGCCGGGGTGGTACTGCGGCCGCTCGCCCGGCGCGCCGTTGTCCGCGTAGCCCGCCTCGAGCGCCGCGCGGTGGAAGGCCCGCACGGCCTCGTCGTCGGCGGCCGGGAACGCGAGGTGCAGGCCGGCGGTCGGCGTCCCGTCCTCGACCACCGAGAACGAGCCCGACGTGCCCGGGAAGAGCGTCCGCGGCGGGTCCGCCAGGCGGCGGTGGGCGCCGATGCCGGCGTGCGGGGCGATCGTCGCGTAGAAGCGCGTCGCCGCCTCGAGGTCGGCCACGCGGATCCACAGGTGGTCGAGGTTCCCGCCCCGGCGCATCGCCCCGTGGTGGACGCCCTCGGCGCTGTTGCCGTCCGGGTCGCGCAGGAACC
>JACRMD010000159.1 GCA_016215085.1 Solirubrobacterales bacterium
CGGCTGCCCGCCGGCGCGACCGCGCCCGCGCCCTTCCCCGGCGTGCCGAACACCGACCCCGCCCCGGCCCCGGGCGCGAGCCAGCCCGTCGGCGGCTTCTCGGCCCTCGTCGACGCCCCGGGCAAGGACGTGTACTACGCGATGCCCGACAACGGCTTCGGCAGCAAGGCGAACTCCCGCAGCTTCCTGCTCCGCCTCTACCGCGTGCGCGCGGGCTGGGAGACGGCCAAGGGCGGCGACGGCGCCGTCGAGGTGCTCGACTGGATCCAGCTGCGCGACCCCGACCACCGCGTGCCGTTCCCGATCGTCACCGAGGGGACCGGCGACCGGCTGCTCACCGGCGGCGACTTCGACATCGAGTCCGTCCGGGTCGCCAAGGACGGCACGCTGTGGGTCGGCGAGGAGTTCGGGCCGTTCCTGCTGCACGCCGACGCCACGGGCAGGCTGCTCGAGGCCCCGATCGCGCTGCCCGGCGTCACCTCGCCCGACAACCCGGCGGCCGACCCGGCCGCGGCGAACCTCGCGCGGTCCAACGGCTTCGAGGGCATGGCGCTGTCGCGCGACGGCAAGCGGCTCTACCCGGTGCTCGAGGGCCCCGTGGCCGGCGACGACCCGGCGCTGCGGCGCGTCTACGAGTTCGACGTCCGCACGCGCGCCTACACCGGCCGGCAGTGGACGTACCGCGTGGGCGACCCCGGCTACCTCGTGTCGGACTTCACGGCCCTCGACGAGCACCGCCTCGTCGCCCTCGAGCGCGACAACTTCCAGGGGGCGGCCGCGCGGCACAAGCAGGGCTTCGTCGTCGACCTCCGCCGGAGCGCACCCGACGGGACGCTGGCCAAGCGCCAGGTGGTCGACCTGCTCGCGCTGCGCGATCCGGCGCGGATCTCCCTGCCCGGCCGCCCCGGGGACCTCGGGCTCGGCGACCCGTTCTCCATGCCCTACGTCACGATCGAGGCGGTCCTGCCCCTGCGCGGGGACCGGCTGGCGATCGTCAACGACACCAACTTCGGCTCCACCGGCCGGAACCCGTCGCTGCCGGACGACAGCGACTTCGTGCAGGTCCGCGTGCCGGGCCTGCGCGGGACCTGAGCACGGAGCGCTCCGTTCGCGCCGGCGCCGTCGCGGGGGCGGCGCCGGTCGCGAGGCGTGCCGCCGGTCCGGCGTCTAGTCTGCGGCGCTTGATGGAGGCCACGCCCGTCACCCCGACCGGCGTGCGCGACGGCGAGCCGGCCGCCCTCGCCGGCCTCGTCGCGCGCCGCGGTCCGGCCGTCCTCGCGTTCTGCCGCGAGGTCTGCGGCCCCGACCACGCGCCGCTCGCGGCCGCCGAGGCGTTCGCGCGCTTCCGCGCCGCGGTCCACGACGCCGGCGACGCCGGCGCGCTGGAC
>JACRMD010000160.1 GCA_016215085.1 Solirubrobacterales bacterium
CGCGCTCGCGCGCCCTGCGGCCGTAGCGCCCGCCGGGGCGCACCCGGCCGCGCCGCCCGGCTCGATACAATCCCTCCTGTCCAAGTCGGATTTCCCCCGCGTGCCAGAGATCATCGACATCTGTCCCCTCAGCGAGCTTCCCCCCGGCGCCATGCGCGTCGTCGAGTGGGAGGACCTCGAGATCGCCGTGGTCAACTGCGAGGGTGAGCTGTTCGCGATCGAGGATCGCTGCTCGCACGACGACGGACCGCTCGCCGAGGGCACGCTCGACCCGTCCCGCTGCGCCGTGGAGTGCCCGCGCCACGGGTCGCTGTTCGACCTGCGCACCGGCAAGCCCCTGACCCTGCCCGCCTACGAGCCGGTGGACACGTTCCCCGTGCTCGTCGAGGGCGACCTGATCAAGCTGGAAGTGGAGTGACCACGATGGCCGCCACCGAGTCCACCAAGGTCCTGACCCCCGAGGAGTCCGCGCTCAAGTCGCTGGGCTCCGACTACACCGAGCGCTACGGCTTCCACGACGCCGAGAACTACCTGTACAAGGCGCCCAAGGGGATCAACCGCGAGATCGTCGAGAAGATCTCCGAGATGAAGGGCGAGCCCGCCTGGATGCGGGAGTTCCGCCTCAAGGCGCTCGACCACTTCCTGGCGCGGCCGATGCCGACGTGGGGCTCGCCGATGCTGGCCGGCGTCGACTTCGACGACATCCACTACTTCGTCCGCGCCTCCGAGGAGGCCAGCCGCTCGTGGGACGACGTGCCCGAGGACGTCAAGCGGACGTTCGACCGCCTGGGCATCCCCGAGGCCGAGCGCAAGTTCCTGGCCGGCGTCGGCGCGCAGTACGAGTCCGAGGTCGTCTACCACCAGGTGCGCGAGGACCTCGAGAAGCAGGGCGTCCTCTTTCTCGACATGGACTCGGGCCTGCGCGAGCACGAGGACCTCGTCCGCGAGTACTTCGCCTCGATCATCCCGGCCAACGACAACAAGCTGGCCGCGCTCAACAGCGCCGTGTGGTCGGGCGGCTCGTTCGTCTACGTGCCGCCGGGCGTCAAGGTCGAGATGCCGCTGCAGGCCTACTTCCGCATCAACACGGAGAACATGGGCCAGTTCGAGCGGACGCTGATCATCGCGGACGAGGGCAGCTACGTGCATTACGTCGAGGGCTGCACCGCCCCGACGTACTCGTCGTCGTCGCTGCACTCCGCCGTGGTCGAGCTCATCGCCAAGCCCGGCGCGCGCATCCGCTACACGACCGTCCAGAACTGGTCGAACAACGTGTACAACCTGGTGACCAAGCGGGCGATCGCCGAGCGCGACGCGACCGTCGAGTGGGTCGACTGCAACCTCGGCTCCAAGCTCACCATGAAGTACCCGAGCGTCTACCTGATGGGCGAGCGCGCCCACGGCGAGGTGCTGTCGATCGCCTTCGCGGGCCACGGCCAGCACCAGGACGCGGGCGCGAAGATCGTGCACGCGGCGCCGAACACGACGTCCAACATCTTCGCCAAGTCGATCTCCAATGACGGCGGGCGCTCGTCCTACCGCGGCCCGCTCGCGGTCGCCAAGGGCGCCGCGTCCTCCCGCGGCCTGCTCGAGGTCGCCAAGGGCGCCGTAGGCTCGAAGTCCAAGGTCGTCTGCGACGCGCTGCTGCTCGACGAGGACTCGCGCTCGGACACCTACCCGACGATCCGCATCGGCGAGGACGCCGTCGACGTCGGCCACGAGGCCACGGTCTCGAAGGTCGGCGACGAGCAGCTCTTCTACCTCATGTCGCACGGGCTCTCCGAGGAGGAGGCCGGCAAGCTCATCGTCAACGGCTTCATCGAGCCGATCGTCAAGGAGCTGCCGATGGAGTACGCGGTCGAGATGAACCGCCTGATCGAGCTCCAGATGGAGGGCTCCATTGGCTAGCACCGCGGAGCTCGAGCTCCCCACGTTCAAGGGCACGCCGGGCTGGGAGTTCACGCCCATCGACAAGCTGGACCTCGGCGCGTTCCCGGCTGCTCCGGCCGGAGACGGCGGGCATCCGCTGTTCGCCCCCGAGGGCGCGGTGACGCCGTCGACCGAGGAGCCGGGGATGTCGGACCCGCCCGCCCCGCTCGTCATGCCGCTGGCGCAGGCGCGCGAGTCGCACGCCGAGCTGGTCGAGGCGCACCTCGGCAAGCTCGCGCGGCCGTCGTTCTTCGCCGCGCGCAACGACGCCGAGTGGACCGACGGCACGTTCGTCTACGTGCCGCGCAACGTGAAGGTCGACGCGCCGATCGTCCTGACGACGGTGCAGGCGCAGCCCGGCACCGCGCTGCACCACCGCACGCTGGTCGTGCTGGAGGAGGGCGCCGAGGCCGAGGTCTGGGACCAGGTCGTCTCCGCCCACGAGGAGGAGGCGCTGGTCAACGGCGTCGTCGAGCTCGTCGTCGGCCAGAACGCGAACCTGCGCTACCTCGGCGCCCAGGCCGTCAACGAGAAGACGTGGGTCTTCGGGTCCCAGCGCGCGGTCGTCGCCCGCGACGGCGACCTCGACTGGACGACGCTCGCCTTCGGCGGCGCGAACGGCAAGGTCTTCCTCGAGTCCACGCTCGACGGCCCCGGCGCCAACGGCAAGGTCACCGGCGCCTACGCCACGCGCGGCCGCCAGCACGTCGACTACGACACGCTGCAGGAGCACGCCGCCCCGGACACCACCTCCGATCTTGCCTTCCGCGGGCTCATCAGCGGCCGCTCGTCGGCCGTCTGGCGCGGGATGATCAAGGTCGACCCGGGCGCCCAGCGCACCGACGCGTTCCAGGAGGCCCGCAACCTCCTGCTCGGCAAGAAGGCGCACGCCGACGCGATCCCCGGCCTCGAGATCCTCGCCGACGACGTGCGCTGCACCCACGCGGCGGCGATCGCGCAGATCGACCCGGAGCAGATCTTCTACCTGCGCTCGCGCGGCCTGCCCCGCACGGTGGCCGAGCGGCTGGTGGTCGAGGGCTTCCTCGGGGCGATCGTCGAGCGCTACGAGGAGGGCCCGGTGCGCGACGCGCTGGCCGCCGCCCTCGAGACGCGCCTCGAGCAGGTCCTCTCCTAGCTGCGACACGGGGGCTCAAAAGTTCGACCATCCGTGCCGATCACCGGTGCGGATGGAGTCCAGCTGGCTGTGCACCGGCGAGGCGGAGCGCCAGAGGCTGCTCGACATGGTCGGGCGGCTGCGCGCCGCGCGCGTCATGGCGTTCGCGTCGATGGCCGTCGCGCTGCTGGCCGTCATGCCGTGGATGGGCCCGTGGATGTTCATCCCGTTCGCGGCCGCGGCGGTCGTCTTCCGGCTCACGGACCGCAACGTGCACCAGCGGCGCCGGCCCGAGTACTGGATGTTCGCCGGCTGGGCGTTCTGCCAGGTGATGATCGCCATCGCGGTCGTCATGTCCGGCGGCGCGTCGAGCATCTTCGTGATGTGGCTGGCCGTGCCGACCGTGACGCTGGCCGCCCGCTTCCCGCACGCGGGCCTGCGCGCCGGGATGGCGCTCACCGCGCTGCTGATGATCGGCGCGACGGTGGGCACGGACCCGGGCCTGGTCGCCGACGAGCCCTACCGCCTGGTCGCGCCGCTGAGCGCCCTGATCGGCATCGCGGCGCTGTCGCGGCCGCTGATGGCCTCCGACCTCGAGCACCGCGCGGGCGCGTCGACCGACGCGCTGACCGGGCTCGCCAACCGGGCGTCGCTCGAGCGCGAGGCGCCCGCGATCCTGGACGAGGCGCGCCGGACGGGCGCGTCGGTGGCCGTCGTGATCGGCGACCTCGACCACTTCAAGCAGGTCAACGACCGCTTCGGCCACGACCGCGGCGACGCGGTGCTGCGCGACGCGGCCGAGGCGATGCGCAAGGTCATGCGGTCGATCGACCGGCTCTACCGGCTCGGGGGCGAGGAGTTCCTCGTGCTGCTGCCCGGTGCCGACGTCCATGCCGCCGAGGACGTGGGCGAGCGCCTGCGCCGGGCCGTCGAGGAGTGCCGGCCGGGCGGGCTGGACGCGTCGATCACGGTCGGCGTCAGCGCCGGCGTGGGGCACGAGCAGCTCGCGCCGCTGTACCACCTCGCCGACCAGGCGCTCTACGAGGGCAAGCGCGCGGGGCGCAACCGCGTCAAGGCGCTCGTCGCGGCCTGAGCCCCGTCAGGCCCGCGCGGGCAGCTCCGCGAGGACCTCGCGCAGCTCGTCGACCGACACGTAGTCCAGCCCGAGCGCGTGGACCTTGCGCCAGCGCACCACGCCGTCCTCGTCGACGAGGAAGGCCGCGCGGCGCGTGCCGAGGATCGTCATCGCCACGCCGTAGGCCCGGGCCACCGCCTTGTCGCCGTCGGCCAGCAGCGGCACGGTGAGCCCGTGGCGGCGCGTCCAGTCCTCGTGCGAGGCGAGGTCCTGGTGGGAGATGCCGACCACGACGGCGTCCAGCGCGCCGAGGTCGGCGCCGCGGTCGCGGTAGCTGCAGAACTGCTTCGTGCAGACCGGCGTGTCGTCGCCGGGGTAGAAGAGCAGCACGACGCGCCGGCCGCGGTGCTCGGACAGCCGGAACGGGCCGCCGGTGCCCTCGAGCTCGAAGTCCGGGGCGACGTCGCCCACCTGCGGTCCGCGTGCCATGTGCGGACTCTACGAGCCGGCGCCGGCGCCGGGCGC
>JACRMD010000161.1 GCA_016215085.1 Solirubrobacterales bacterium
CCGATCTGGCTCGACGACGTGCAGTGTGTCGGCGACGAGGCCTCGCTGGCATCGTGCCCGGCGTCGCCCTGGGGCCAGCACAACTGCGTGCACGGCGAGGACGCCGGCGTCCTGCAGCGCGCCGACGGCGGCGCGGACGCTCGCGCGCGCGACCTGCAGGCGCTCGGCGAGGTCGCGCTCGGAGGGCAGCCGGTCGCCCTCGCGCAGGACGCCGCTGCGGACGAGCTCCAGCAGCTGCAGCCCGACGTCGTCGACGACGCTCCGCGCCCGCACCGGGTGCAGCACGTCGAGGACGTCGGCGTCCACGCGCGTCACCTGGCTTGACCTCGTCGTATTGGCTCACTATGGTGCCAATCCATGTCCACAAGTGTACCCAAGGCCCGCCCCGTCGACCAGGAGCTCGCCGCCGCGTTCCGGCGCGACGGCGTCGTCGTCCTGCGCGACGTCCTCACCGGCGAGCAGGTGCAGACGCTCGCCGCCGGCGTCGAGCGCAACCTCGCCGACCTCGGGCCGCTGGGCATGAACGCCACGCAGCCGGGGCAGCCGGGCGCCTTCGTGGAGGACTTCCGCAACTGGGGCCGGATCCCGGAGTACGAGCAGGCCATCGCCGGCTCGGCGCTCCCGGCGATCGCCGGCGCGCTCATGGGCTCGACGACCGTGCGGCTGTTCCACGACCACCTCCTCGTCAAGGAGGCCGGGACCCTGGACCGCAGCCCGTGGCACCAGGACCAGCCGTACTACTGCATCGACGGCAGCCAGACGATCTCGTTCTGGATCCCGCTGGACCCGGTCGCGCGGCCGAGCACGCTGGAGTTCGTCGCCGGCTCGCACGAGGGCACCTGGTACATGCCGCGCTCGTTCGTCAAGGGCACCGCGATGGTCTTCGACGAGGGCGCGCTCGAGGAGGTCCCCGACATCGACGCCGACCGCGGCGCCTGGGACATCAAGGGCTGGGCGCTGGAGCCCGGCGACGCCGTCGCCTTCAACATGCTCACCCTGCACGGCGCCGCCGGCTCCCCCACCCGCCGCCGCGCGTTCTCGCTGCGCCTGGTCGGCGACGACGTCCGGTGGGCGCCGCGGCCGCACCGCACCAGCCCGCCCTACGACGAGGTCGACCTCGAGGCCGGGGCGCCGCTGGACCACCCGTCGTTCCCGGTGCTCTGGCGCGCGTAGCTCAGGCCTGGAAACCCGCCTTGTCCAGCGCCGACTGCAGGGCGGCGCCGTAGCCCTGCGTCGTGGGGCGCGCGCTGCATGGCCGACACCATGCGCCCCCGCCGTGGGCGCCGCCTGGGCCCGGCCTGGGAATCGGCTGAGGGCTGGGCCTCCCGCAGCGTGACCCGCCCTGACCTGGTCGCGCGGGCGCGGCAGCGGCACGTCGAGGGTCTCCTGCACGACGGTCGGCCGCGGCGAGGGCACCCCGACCCGGTCGGCCAGGTACACCGCTTCTTCCGAACGGGATCGAGCCGGGCGGCAACCGCACCGGTGGAGTCGTTCCACACCTACGGGACGCCGCCGGTGGCGTGACGCGCGGAGGGCCGGCGGGGCGCCGGCCCTCGTCGCGGTCTTGGCTATGGGCGCTGCGCGTCGAGCGCGGCCTGCACCTTGGCGGTGCCCAGGCCGAGCTCCTCGGCCAGCGCGGCGGCCAGGTCGTCGTGCTTGGCGTCGTGGGCGGCGTCGAGCGCGGCCTGGGCCCTGGCCTCGGTCACGCCGAAGGTCTTGGCGAGCGCCGCGGCCGGCGCGGTGCGATCGGCGCCGCGGTCGTGGCTCGCGGACCGGTCCGGGCGGTTGGCGTCGAGGACGTCGGCGACCTTCGCGGCGGTGGCGTCGCCGCCGAGCGACTTGGCGATCGCCGCCGCCATCTCCGTGTTCCGGTCGCCGCCCTCGTCCGGGCGCGTGGCCTGCAGCGCGGCCTGGAGCCTGGCCTCGGTCACGCCGAGGCTCTTGGCCAGCGCGGCGGTGTCGAAGCGCGGGCCGTGGCCGCCGGGGCCGCCGCGGCCGGCGGGCCTGGTCTCGACGGAGGTCACGGCGAAGTCCTTGCCGACCTTGACCTCGACCTCGGTGCCGTCGCTCTTGCGCACGTGCGCCTCGTAGACGCCGCCCTCGTCGGTCTCGACGCGCAGGACGGTGCCTCCGGGCACCTTCTCCAGCGCGGCGGCCCTGACCTTGGCCGCGGTGTCGCCGGTCAGCGGCTTCTCGGCGGGGTTGCCGGCCTTCGCGCCGCTCGTGGTGGTGGCGGCGGTCGCGGCGACCGCTCCGCCGCCCGTGAGGGCGAGCGCGGTGGCCACGGCGGTGAGCTTTCTGTTCAGCTGGGGCATGGGCACACCATCGGCCCCTCCCCTGAGCGCCCGCCCGGGTCCGGCTGAGAGCTCGCTGAGCGTCGCTACCGCAGCGATCGCCCGATGACCACCCGCTGGATCTCGTTCGTGCCCTCGTAGATCTGCGCGAGCTCGGCGTCGCGCATCATGCGCTCGACCGGGAACTCGGTGACGTGGCCGTAGCCGCAGATCGCCGCGCACAGCATGAGCGCGCCGGTGCCCAGATGCTGGGAGTCCCTACAATCGGTCCTCCTACAAGGTGAAGACCACCTTGCCGAACAGCTCGTCGGCGGCCATCGCCCGGAACCCCTCGCGGGCGTCGCGCAGCGGCATCGTGCGATCGATGAGCGGGCGCACGCCACTCGTGGCGAGGAGGCGGACGAGCTGCTCGAGCTCGCCGCGCGTGCCCATCGTCGAGCCGACCACCGACAGCTGCAGGAAGAACACGCGGGCGAGGTCGGCCGGCGGCTGGGCGCCGCTGGTGGCGCCGGAGACGACCAGGGTGCCGCCGGGCTTCAAGGCCTTGAGCGAGTGCGCCCACGTGGCCTCGCCGACCGTCTCGAGCACCGCGTCGACGCGCTCGGGCAGCCGCTCGCCCGGCGCGAAGGTCCGGTCGGCGCCGAGCGCCTGCGCCCGCGCGCGCTTGTCCTCGGACCGGCTCGTCGCCCACACGCGGACGCCCGCCGCGCGGCCGAGGGCGATCAGCGCGGTCGCCACGCCGCCACCCGCCCCCTGCACCAGCACGGTCTGTCCCGGCTTGACGGCGCCGCGCGTGAAGAGCATGCGGTAGGCGGTCAGCCACGCCGTCGGCAGGCACGCCGCCTCCTCGAAGCTGAGCTCGGGCGGCTTGGGCACGAGGTTGCGCCGCGGCACGGCGACCCGCTCGGCGAACGTCCCCGGATGGCGCTCGGAGAGCAGCGTGCGCCGCGGGTCCAGCGTCTCGTCCCCGCGCCAGTCGTCGCTCGCGACCACCGCGTGGACGACGACCTCGTTGCCGTCCTCGTCGAGCCCGGCGGCGTCGCAGCCGAGCACCATCGGCAGCTGGCCGGCGCCCAGCCCGACGCCGCGCAGCGACCACAGGTCGTGGTGGTTGAGCGCCGCGGCCCGGACCGTGACGGTCGCCCAGCCCGGCGGCGGGTCGGGCTCGGGCCGCTCGCCGAGCTCCAGGCCGGCGAGCGGGTCGTCGGGGTCCAGCGACGCGGCGAAGGCGGCGAGCATGTGCCGCTACTACCCGCGCCGCGGCCGCACCACGGCTACCTGCAGTCCTCGGTGGGCCGCGACCGCGGCGGCACCTCGCAGGCGGTCACGCGCGGGTAGCTCCCGCTGAACGGCCTGGGGTCCAGGCCGTCGCCCGAGCTCGGGTACGCGTTGCGGCAGAAGCCGGTGCGCGGGCAGTCGTCGACGGGCCGGTCGAGCAGCTCGGGGACGTCGAGGTTGAACCCGGCGCGGCTGTAGGCGCCCCGGCTGCCGTGCTTGCCCTTGTTCGCCGCCCCGATCGACGCGTACAGGCCGGCGATCGCCTCCGCACGCGACGTGCCCGGCTCGCCTGACGCGAGGTACTCGAGCGCCGGGACGAGGCTCCGGGCGGCCGGCTGGATCTCCTTGACGAGCGGGTCGAGCAGGCGCACGAGCGGCAGGACGTCGCGCCGGAGGACCGGGACGGCGCTGCGGCGCAGCGCGGGCAGCGCCGCCAGGGTCGCGTCGAGGTCCGTCGCGAGCGCGCGCAGCGAGTACCGCGCGTGCGGGTCGAGCGCGCGGGCGAGGTCCGGGCTCAGCGCGCGCAGCCCGCGGACCGGGCCGCGCAGCTCGGCGACGAGCGGGCGCGCCGCGTCGAGCGAGCGCCGGCCCGCGGCGAGCACCCGCGGCAGCTCCCGCACCCCGCCCTCGAGCGACCGGGTGTCGGCCGCCAGCGCGTCGAGCGTCGCGCGGCCCGAGCCGACGATCGTGCGCACCGCGTCCTCGCGCCGGCCGAGCTCGTCGAGCACCGTGCCGGCGCTGCGTACGAGGCCCGCGATGTGCTCCTCCTGGCCATGGACGGCGCGCGTCAGGTCACGGGCCTGCGCGATCGTGCGCGAGAGCCCGGCGACCGTCCCGTTGAGCCGCTCGTCGCCCGCGGACGCCGGCACGCCCCGCGCGATCGTCCGCAGCGCCGACCGGACGTCGCGCCGGCCGTCGACGCCGAGGAAGTCCAGCGCCTCGTCGAAGTCCACGCTCGGGCGGACGTCGGCCACCGCGTCGCCGTCGCCGAGCGTCCGCAGCCGCCTGGTCCCACGCGTCACGACGTCGAGGAACGGGTCGCCGAGCAGGCTGCGCTCCCCGATCCGCACGACCGCGTCCTCGTGCAGGTCGAACGCGTCGTCGAGCGTGAACGTCACCCGCGCGGCCCTGCGGCGCGGGAGCCACTGGACCTTCGTGACACGGCCGACCTCGAGGCCCTTGAAGAGCACCGGCTGCTTGGCCGCCAGCTTCCGGGCGTCCGGGAACGTCGCGGTGAGGTGGCGGTCGCCGCCGAGCGCCGAGAGCGGGTCGCCGGGCCCCTCGAAGCGGCTGTTGAGGAACACGAACGTCGCGACGGCCGCGAGCACGAGCAGCAGGACCACGCGGACGCCGACGTGGGGAACGCGATGGTCCACTAGCCCTCGCCCTCTTCGCTGGGCCGCGGCGAGAGGATCGGCGCGTCCGGCAGGCCCGGCGTCTGGAAGCGCACCAGGCACGCGGCCGGGTTGCTGTCGCGGCAGACGCGCTCGAGCATCTCGGCCAGCGACCGCGCCAGCAGCGACGGCCGGCCGTCGCGCCCACGCGCCGCCGACGGCCCGAAGCCGAAGGCCTGCGGCGAGGTCTCGAACTGCGTGACCTGGAACTGGCCGTAGGTGCCCGCCCGCCGGTTGATCGAGGTCTCGCCGCTGAGGTTGCGCGCGAACTGGACGATGCCCTTGCGGTTGCGCTCCAGCAGGCCGACGAGCCCGATGAGCTCCTGCAGCGCCGGCTTCTGGTCGTTGGCGATCAGCTCGGCCTGGCCCGCGAGGCCCTTGGCCAGCAGCCCGGCCGGCCGGCGCCCGTCGCGCACCACCCGCGCGGCGACGCCGACGAAGCGGTCGAGCGCCGGCAGCGTCGCGCGCAGCCTCGCGGCGACCGGCCGGGCGTC
>JACRMD010000162.1 GCA_016215085.1 Solirubrobacterales bacterium
AGACACCCCCACGCCCGCGCCGTCCTGCGCGCGGCGCTGCCGCCCGACGGGGACCCGTCGCACGCCTACCTGTTCCACGGGCCGGCCGGGGCAGGCAAGCGCGAGGCGGCGCGCACGTTCGCGGCCGCGCTGCTGTCCGACGGCGTGCCGGACCCCGACGGGGCCGCGCGCCGCGTGCTCGACGGCGTCCACCCCGACCTCACCTGGGTGCGGCCCAGCGGCGCCGCCGACATGCTCGTCTCCGACATCGACGAGCCGGTCGTCGCGGCCGCGACCCGGACGCCGTTCGAGGCCCGCCGGCGGGTGTTCGTCATCGAGCGCGCCGAGACCATGAACGACCAGGCCGCCAACCGCATGCTCAAGACGCTGGAGGAGCCGCCGCCCTTCGCGCACCTCGTGCTGCTGACCGACAAGCCCGCCAACGTGCTGCCGACGATCGCGTCGCGCTGCCAGCACGTGCGCTTCGAGGCCGCGACGCCGGCCGAGCTCTCCCAGCGCCTGCAGGCCAAGCACGGCGTCCCGCCCGAGACCGCCGACGCCTGCGCCCGCCTGGCCCTGGGCGACGCCGAGCACGCGCTCGCCCTCGCGCTCGGGACCGGCCCCGCGCTGCGGGCGGCCGCCGAGGGCTACGCGCGCGCGGCGATCCACGCGCGGCTGCGCACCGCGCCCTGGAAGAAGCTCCTCGACCAGGCCAAGGTCCAGGGCGAGGCGGCGGCCGCGGCGGTGGCCGAGCGGCTCGAGGTCGAGGCCGAGGTCCTGCCCGACCGCGAGGCCAAGCGCCACCGGCGCGAGGGCGAGACGGCGGTCAAGCGGGCGCACCGCCGCGCGCACGTCGCCACGCTCGACCATGGCCTGCAGCTCGCGGGCCAGTGGCTGCGCGACGTCGCGTGCGTCAAGGACGGCGCGGAGGACGCCGTGCACCACACCGACCGGCTCGAGCAGCTGCGCGAGGACGCCGAGGAGGTGCGCAGCTCCGGCGCCGCCCGCGACGCGGTCGCGCTCGTCGAGGAGACGCGGACCATGTTCATGCTCAACCCGACCGAGGAGCTGGCACTCGAGGCGCTGGCCTACCGGGTCGAGCGGGCGCTCAGCTGATCGTGCCGGTGGCGACGGCGAACAGCACGCCGGCGCCGACGAGCACGCGGTAGATCACGAACACCGCAACGGTGTTCGTCGCCAGGAACTTCAGCATCCACGCGATCGCCGCGTAGCCGGTGATGAACGCCAGGACGGTGGCGATGACCGTCGCGCCGACGGGGGCGCTGCCGTCGCCGCCGATGTCCTTGAGCTCGTAGAGGCCCGACAGCACGACGGCCGGGACCCAGAGCAGGAACGAGTAGCGCGCGGCCGCGGCGCGCTCGAGGCCGAGGAACATGCCGGCGGTCATCGTCGAGCCGCTGCGGCTGACGCCCGGGATGAGCGCCAGCGCCTGCGCGCAGCCGATGATGATGCCGTCGCGCCGGGTGAGCGACTCGACGCCGCGGTCCTGGGCGCCGGTCCGCTCTGCAGCCAGCAGGAAGAACGCGAAGACGATCAGCGTCGTGCCGATCAGGTACAGGTCGCGCGCGCCGTTCTCGATCTGGTCGCTGAACAGCACGCCGAAGATCGAGATCGGGATCGTGCCCAGGATGATGTACCAGCCCAGGCGCGCGTTGAGCGTCGGGCGCAGGTCGGGCTCCCGCAGGCTCCGCAGCCACGTGGAGAAGATGTTCCACAGGTCCTTGCGGAAGTACAGGAGGACGGCGGCCATCGTGCCGATCTGGATCACCGCGGTGAACGCGGCGCCCGGGTCCTCCCAGCCGGCGAAGGCGGGGACGATGCGCAGGTGGCCGCTCGAGGAGATCGGCAGGAACTCGGTCAGCCCCTGCACGGCGCCGAGCACGATCGCTTGGAAGGCGTCCATGGAGAGCGGGGGAGGCTAGCCAAGCGCTCCGAGGTTCGGTGCGTGGCCGTGGAGCTCGAAGTTCCTGAAGGTGTTGAAGCGGGGGTGGTCGGGGCCGTGGAAGTCGGCCGACCCGGTGGTCAGCAGGCCGCGCTGCTCGCAGGCCGTGGCGAGCAGGTCGGTCTGGTCCTTCGTGAAGGCGATGTAGAACGCCTCGACGCCGTCGAGGCCGTCCTTCTTGAAGCGGTCGATCGCGTCGAGGACCTCGTCCGGCTGGTCGACGTCCCAGAACGGGTGGGCCCAGACGGCGACGCCGCCGGCCTTGTGGATGGTGTCGATCGCCTCGGCGACGGTCGGCGTCGTGCGGCGCCGGTAGGCGGGCGCACCGGGGATCAGGTAGGCCTCCAGCAGCCTGCCGAAGTCGGCCAGGCCCTCCTTTGCGGCGCGGGCGCGGTTGTGCGCGAACGCGTTCTGGGCCAGGTGCGGGCGGCCGATCGGCAGACCCGCGGCGGCGCGCGCGTCGAGCGCGTCGCGGTCCAGGGCGAAGCCGCACTCCTCGAGCGCGTCGGCCATGCGCGTCGCGCGGTGGGCGCGGTCCTCGCGATAGGCCTGGAGCGTGTCGAGGAAGGTGCGGTCGGTGTGGTCGACGCCGTAACCGAGGACGTGGAGGTCCTCGCGATCCTCGTCGACGCTGCTCAGCTCGACGGCGGTGACGAGGCGGATGCCGTGCTCGGCCGCTGCCGTCAGGGCTTCCCCGACCCCGTCGACCGTGTCGTGGTCGGAGAGCGCCAGCAGCTCGACGCCCGCCTCCGTGGCGCGCCGGACCACCTCGGCCGGCGGGAGCGACCCGTCCGAGTACGTCGAGTGGGACTGCAGGTCGAACGTCGGCGCCGGCAAGGCGCGGACGCTAGCGCGCCACCAGATGATTAGCACGCTAACGATCGCGGTAGCGTGGGCGGCATGCCCGTCGTCGTGGATGCCGAGCTCGACACCTTCATGGCGGCCTTCGACGAGCTGCGCCGCGCGGTGCGCAGCGCGCGGGCGCGGACGGCCGACGACCGCTTGACGCCCTCGCAGTACGACCTCCTGCTGCCGCTGCTCGACGCCGGCCGGTCGCTGGGGCTGCGCGAGCTGGCCGAGGCCGCGGGGGTCGCGCCGCCAACGGCGACGCGGATGCTCGACGGGCTGCAGCGGCGCGGGCTGGTGGACCGGTCGCGGTGCGCGGACGACCGCCGCGCGGTGCGGTTGACGCTGACCTCCGAGGGCGCCGCGCTCGTCCGCGAGCGGCGCGAGCAGGTGCTCGCCGCGCACCAGGAGCTCGGGCACTGATGGCCGCGCCGCGCGCGCAGGACACGGGGCTGCCGCCCGAGGTGCGCCGGATCGCCGTGGTGGTGGTCGTCGGCGCGATCATGTCGATCCTCGACACGACGATCGTCAACGTCGCGCTCGAGACGCTCTCGCGCGAGCTCGACGCGCCGCTGTCGACGATCCAGTGGGTTGCGACGGGCTACCTGCTGGCGCTCTCGGCGGTGATCCCGCTGACCGGCTGGGCGGCCGAGCGCGTCGGCGCCCGCCGGGTGTGGATGGGCGCGGTCAGCGCGTTCGTGGTGACCTCGGCGCTCTGCGGCATCGCGTGGAGCGCGGAGTCGCTGATCGTCTTCCGCGTCTTCCAGGGGCTCGCCGGCGGGATGATCATGCCGGTCGGGATGATCACCCTGGCGCAGGCGGCCGGGCCGCAGCGCATGGGACGGGTCATGAGCGTCGTCGGGCTGCCGATGCTGCTGGCGCCCGTGCTCGGGCCGGTGCTCGGCGGGCTGCTGGTCGAGCACCTCTCCTGGCGCTGGATCTTCTTCGTGAACCTGCCCGTCGGGCTGGTCGGGCTGGTGCTCGCCGCGCGGCTGCTGCCGCACGAGCGCGCCGTCGGCCGCGGCGTGCCGGGCGCCGTCCCCCGACTTGATGTGGTCGGTCTGGCGCTGCTGTCGCCGGGCGTCGCCGCGCTGGTGTTCGGGCTGTCGGAGTTCGGCACGCGCGGCTCGCTGACACCGGTCGTCGTGTGGCTGCCGGTGCTGCTCGGTGTCGCCGCGATCGTCGCGTTCGTCCTGCACGCCCTGCGGATCGACTTCGCGCTGGTGGAGGTCCGGCTCTTCGCGTCGCGCGGCTTCGCGGCGGCGGGCGCGACGGTGTTCCTGGTCGGCGCGGGCCTCTTCGGCTCGATGCTGCTGCTGCCGCTCTACTACCAGGTGGCCCGCGGCGAGGCGCCCTTCGACGCGGGCCTGCTGGTGGCGCCGCAGGGGATCGGCGCCGCGATCGGCATGAACGTCGGCGGCCGGCTGACCGACCGCATCGGCGCGGGCCGCGTCGTGCTCGGCGGCCTGGCGCTGCTCACCCTCGGCACGCTGGTCTTCGCGTTCGTCGCGGCCGACACGCCCTACTGGCTGCTGACCCTCGGGCTGGTGGTGCGCGGCATCGGGCTGGGCGCCACGATGATGCCGGCGATGGCCGGCGCCTACGCGACGCTCCAGCGCGAGGCGATCCCGCGCGCGACGCCGATGCTCAACGTCGTCCAGCGCGTCGGCGGCGCGCTCGGCACGGCGATCCTGACGGTCGTCCTGGAGAACCAGATCGAGTCCCAGGTGGGCGGCGCTGCTCCCGGCGCGGGCGGCGCAGGGGCGGTCCCTCCCGCGGCCCGCGAGCGCGCGGCCGAGCCGCTGGCCGCCGCCTTCGCCCACACGTACTGGTGGGCGCTGGCCATCGGCGCGCTCGCCGCGCTGCCCGCGCTGGTCCTCGCGCGTGAGGAAGGCCGCGCCCGCGCGGCCCGCGACGAGTCCTCCGCGGACCGCCCCGAGACCGGAGCCGTCGTGGCCGCCTGAGCGACGCTACGATTCGCCTGGTGTCACGGGGTCGGTTCGTCCAACTCCTTCCTCGGGGCACCACTCGCCGACGCAGCTCAGCTGGTAGAGCACATCACTCATAATGATGGGGTCGGGGGTTCGAGTCCCCCCGTCGGCTTCCCCGCTCACCGCCCTAGGCAGCCGCCACCGCGCGGGCCTGCTCGAAGAGGTCCTCGGGCATCGGCGTGTCCAGGCGCCACGTGAACGCGACGGGCCGGCTTCCGCGTGACTCGACGTACCGGACGGCTCCCAGGCAGATGTAGGGCGCTGTGACTCCGATCGCGGTCGTCTTCCGGTCGCGGACGAAGAGCACGATCGAGTGCCGCTGCTCCTGGTGGGTGACGTAGCGGCGGATGCTCGCCGACGTCTCGCTCTGCGTCGCCTGCGACTCCCAGTGGAAGAGCTCGCGCGAGATCGCGTAGTCCTTGTACATGGTCGTCGGCGAGTACTCGCGCTCGGACTTGTGCAGGGTCACGAACAGCGCGTCCGTGGCTGCGTCGGGCAGGTGCTTGACGCCCTCCCGCAGTTGCGGTGGGCCTGCCGCGCCGCCCTGCCCGTAGGCGCCGAGGATCTCGTCGCGGGAGTAGGCCGCGTGGACGGCGAGCGGCACCTCCGGGGCGAAGCGGCCGACGCTGGGCAAGCGGTCGCTGCGCCGGTCGAGGTCGAGCAGCAGTTCGGCGAGCTCACTGCGGACGGCGTCGTAGCGCCACAGCTCTGCGAAGGACCCATCGAGCGAGTCGAAGCTCCGGCGCGTGCCCCAGAGGTCGTAGTGGAGCATCAGCAGCAGCCGGCGATGGCGCTCGTCGAGGTCGCCGGTTCGCGGTGGCGTCGCCGACGCGAGGATCAAGCCGTACCAGCGCACTCGTTCGGGGTCGTCCACGTGCAGCATGCGCCGCACGCTGCGCAGGAGCGCCTGCTCTTCGCGCGGGTCCGGGGCGCTCGGCACGCGTCGACCGGCGTCGCGACACAGCGCGGTCCACGATCGGTCCTGCGAGCGGTAGAGGTCGCTGGGCGTCCGAGCGGTCGCGTCGAGGTACTCCGAGAGCGACGCTTCGCCGAGACCGCGGAGGTCCTCGACGAGCGTGCGCCACTGGTTCAGGCGCGCGGCCGCGCGGAGGTTGTCGAGGATCGTCTCCCGGCTCTGGCGGTCGAGCTCGAGGTGGCAGCCCGACGGCAGGAAGGGGAAGTCCTGCTCCACCTGCGTGCGCATCGGTCCACGACGCGGATCGAGGATCGCGGTGAGCCGCCGATCGAAGCGGAAGTCGCGGTGCTGCTGGCCGATCAGGTCGATCACGGTCAGGTGCGGCTTGCCGTCGGCGCGCCGCAGGCCGCGGCCGAGCTGCTGGGTGAAGACCGTCGCGCTGTCGGTCGGTCGCAACAGGAGAATGGTGTCCACCGCGGGGACGTCGACACCCTCGCCGAGGACGTCGACCGAGAAGACGCAGCGCAGGTCGCCAGTCGCGAGCCGGGCCAGGGCTCGGCGCCGAAGGTCCTGGGGCATGGTGCCGTCGAGCGCCTCCGCGGCAACGCCGGCCTCCGTGAACTTCCGCGCCATGTACTGGGCGTGGTCGACCGACACGCAGAAGCCGAGCGCCCGCATCTGCGTCGGATCGAGGACGTTGCGGCGGATCGCCTCGAGCAGGATGCCCACCCGGGCGTCGTTGCCGGTGAGCACGTTGTCGAGCTCGCGCTGGCCGTAGCCGCCGCGTGACCAGCGGACGTCGGAAAGGTCCGTCCCGTCGGCGACGCCGAAGTACTGGAACGGCACCAGGAAGCCCTCCTCGATGGCCTCCCACAGGCGGAGCTCCACCGCGATGCGTCCGTCGAACCACGTCGTGACGTCCTGGCCGTCGAGGCGCTCCGGCGTAGCCGTGAGGCCGAGCAGCTCCGCCGGCTGGAGGTGCTCGAGCAGGTGCCGGTAGGTCGGTGCGGCGGCGTGGTGGAACTCGTCGATCATCACCACGGCGAACTCGTCGGATCGCACGCCGCCCAGCGCATCGGCGTGCAGCGACTGGACCATCGCGAAGACGTGCTCGCCCGCCACGCCACGACCGCCGCCGAGCACCTGCCCGAAAGAGCCATCGCGCAGCACATGGCGGAACGTCGCGAGCGCCTGCTCGAGGATCTGCTCGCGGTGCGCCACGAACAGCAGCGGAAGGCGGGCTCCGGCCTCGTGGCACAGCCGGCGGTAGTCGAGTGCCGCGACCACGGTCTTGCCCGTGCCGGTCGCGGCGACCACGAGGTTGCGGTGGCGATCGTGGCGCTTGCGCTCGATGTCCAGCCGTTCGAGCATCCGCTCCTGGTGCGGGTACGGCCGCACGTCGAATCCGACGAACGTCGGCCCCTGACCGATCTCGCGCTGCCGATGCGTCCCGAGCGCACGCTCGAGCCGCTCGCCGTCGCGGTCCGGGTCGTAGGGCTCGAAGTGCGCCGACGCCCAGTGGCTGTCGAACATCGAGCGGACGCGCTCGATGACGTGGCCGGCGTCGGCGCTCGACAGCCGCACGTTCCACTCCAACCCGTCGAACAACGCGGTGTGCGAGAGGTTCGAGGAGCCGATGAAGGCCGTCGTCAGGCCGGACGAGCGCTCGAGCAACCACGCCTTGGCGTGCAACTTGGTCGACCGCGCGTCCATCGCCACCTTCACCTCCGCCCCGACGCGCACGAGCTCGTCGACGGCCCGCCGCTGCGTCGCGCCCATGTAGGTGGTGGTGATGACGCGCACCCGCCCGCCGCGCTCGACGACCGATCGGAGGGCGTCACGGAGGTGGACGACGCCGCTCCAGATGACGAACGCGCAGAGGAGGTCGACCGCCTCGGCCGACGCAAGCTCTGCTCGCAGTTCACTGCCGATGTTGGGCTGCCCCTCGGCGTTGACCAGGAGGTCGCTGGTCCCGAACGGCGTGGCGGGGCGAACGAGCGGCGCCGGACGCTTCGCGAGACCCGTGGCCGCCTCGCGAACACCGAGGAGCACCAAGGGCGGCACGACCACCTGATCCGCCTGCTCGCGGATCGCCGCGTTGACGGCCTGCGCGGCGCCCGGAGCTCCGTCGTCGCGGCCGGCGAGCTCCCGCTCCATGGCGCGCGCCGCGTGCGCGGCGAGCCTGCGCGGGGCCTCGGCGTCGTCCAGGGGCTCGCGCTCCACGAGCGCCGGGTCCATGGCCTGGAGCGCCGAAGCGAGGTCGTTGGTGATGAGCTCGTCGCGCGGGCCGGGACGGATCATGCGGGCATCGGAGCGGCATCCTCCACGAACTGCCAGATGTGATGCACCTGGTCCGTTGCCGTGTCAGGGTTGCGCCACCCGGCGCGACCCTGGTCCAGCGCGGTGGTCCATCTTGCCGACAGCACCCTCGTCCTGTGAGAGCGCCGGCGATCCGTCTCGGCGCATGACCGCGCCGGCGGCCGACCTCGCCGCGGCGCTCGTGGCGATCCCGTCCGTGAACCCCGACCTGGTGGAAGGCGGTCATGGCGAGGAGGCCGTGGCGATGTTCGCCGCGGAGTGGCTCCGGGCCTCGGGCCTTCAGGTGCGCGTCACCTGGCCCGCCCCCGGGCGGCCGAACGTCGTCGGGGTGCGGCGCGGCTCGGGCGGTGGGCGCTCGCTCCTGCTCGTCGGGCACACGGACACCGTCGGGGCCGACGGCATGGCCGACCCGTTCGGAGGGGCCGTAGGCGAAGGTCGGTTGCACGGCCGCGGCGCCTACGACATGAAGTCCGGGCTCGCCGCCGCGATGGCGGCCGCGGCGGCGGTGGACGGTCTCGCCGGCGACGTCGTGGTCGCGGGCGTCTGCGACGAGGAGGCCGGCGGCCTCGGCATTCGTGCGCTGCTGGACGCGGGCATCACCGCCGACGCGGCGATCGTCACCGAGCCCACCGACCTCGCCGTGGGCCTCGGGCACAAGGGCTACGCCGGCTTCAGGATCGAGACCTCGGGGCGCGCGGCGCACGGGTCGATGGGCGGCCCGGAGGACGACGCGATCGTGAAGATGGCCGGGGTGCTGGCGGAGCTCGCGCGCCTCGACGCGGAGCTGCGCGCCGGGCCTCGCCATCCGCTGCTGGGCACGGGCACGGTCCACGCGTCGCGCATCGCCGGCGGCCAGGAGGCGTCCAGCTACCCCGCTCGATGCGTGCTGCACGGCGAATGGCGGACGGTCCCCGGTGACGATCCGCAGCGCGTGCTCGAAGATCGGGTCGCCCGCGGCCAGCCGGAGGCGCGGCTGACGATCGAGTACGAAGGCGACCCGCTGGTGACCGCGGCCGAAGCGCCCGTCGCCGCGCTCCTGCGGGAGTGCGCAGGCACGGCGACGGCGGCGATGCCGTACTGGGCCGACTCGGCCCTGCTCGCGGCAGCCGGCATCCCCACGGTGCTCTTCGGGCCCGCCGGCGGCGGCGCCCATGCGATCGACGAGTGGGTCGACGTCGCCTCGATCGAGCGCGTGCGCGACGTGCTCGTCGAGGTCGCCTCGCGGTTCTGCCGCTGAGCCCGTCAGACCACCGTGCCGCGGGGCGACCCGCCCACCATGCACGTACAAGCCCACCTCGACGTCGACCTCGTGGCCGTGGAGACGGCCGACGAGGTCACGCTCATGCTCGAGCTCGTCGCGCCCGCCCGGCCGCGCGACGCCCGGCGGCCGCCGGCCGCCGTCCAGGTCGTCCTCGACCGCAGCGGTTCCATGGGGGGCGAGCGGTTGGCCGCGGCCCTGCACGGCCTGAGCACGCTGGTCGACCGGCTCGACCCGCAGGACAGCTTCGGGCTCGTCGCCTTCGACGACCTCGTCGAGGTGGTCGTGCCCGCCGGCCCCATCCACGACAAGCACGCGATCAAGGCGGCGATCGCGAGCGTCTACGCGCGCGGGAGCACCGACCTGTCGGCCGGCCTGCTGCGCGGGCTGCAGGAGGCGCGGCGGGTCGCGGGCGCCGCGGGCGCCACGGTGCTCGTCCTCTCCGACGGCATGGCGAACATGGGCGTCACCGACCCGCAGCAGCTCGAGGGCGTCACGGCGGTGGTGCGCAAGAGCAACATCACCACCTCGACGATCGGGATCGGGCTCGGCTACGACGAGACGCTGCTGGCGGCGGTCGCCCGCGGCGGCGCGGGCAACCACGTCTTCGCCGAGGCGTCCGACGGCGCCGCGCAGGCGATCGCGAGCGAGGTCGGCGGCCTCCTGGACCGCACGGTGCAGGCGGCGTCGCTACTGCTGAGGCCGACCGACCACGTCGACGCGATCACCGTCTTCAACGACATCCCGACGCACGCCGTCGACGACGGGCTCATGCTCGAGCTCGGCGACCTGTGGGCCGGCGAAACCCGCAAGGTGCTCCTCAAGCTGCAGGTCGGCGCGCTCCACGCGCTGGGCCTCGAGCAGGTGGCGACCGTCGAGCTGCGCTACGTCGCGCTGCCCCGGCTCGTCGAGCAGACGATCACGCTGCCGATCGCCGTCAACGTCGTCCCCGGCGACCAGGCCGCGGGCCGCATCCCGAACCCGAAGGTCCGCGAGGAGGCCTTGTTCCAGCAGACGCAGGAGGCCAAGCGGCGCGCCGCCGAGGCGCTGCGCCGGGGCGATCACGACGAGGCGATCGAGGTCTTCCGCGCCGCGAGCGCGGCGCTGGCCGCGGCGCCGACGCAGGAGCTGCGCGAGGAGCTGGCGATCATCGACGGCCTGACCGCCGAGGTCCGCGCCGGCAGCCCCGACCGCGCCGCCAAGCAGAGCCGCATGGACCACGCGTACAAGTCGCGCAACCGCGGCCGCGGCATGTGACAGTGTCAGGGCATGCCCGGTCCCAGCGACCCCACCCTCGGGGGGAAGCACGAGGATGAGCACCTGCGCAGGTTCGTCGCCGCCCGCGAGCGCGGCGACGCGGCGGCCATGCGCCGCCACTGGGGGCACCTGGTCGAGGACGTCTTCGACCGCATGGACGGCATCGTCTACGCGACGCACAAGGGCCGCCTGGACGACGAGGAGCACGAGCTCGCCGTCCAGCTCGCCCTCGTGAAGTTCTGGAACAACCTGATGCGCACCTTCGCGGGCGCCTCGATGGGCGAGCTGGTCAACGCCACCAGGACGCTCGCGCGCGGCATCTGCATCGACGTCCAGCGGCGCTCGATCGCCCGGCACGGGCGCGTCGTGGTCGGCCTCGACCACGGCGGCGACGACGACCCCGAGACGCCGTGGGCGGAGGCCGCCCAGGCGCACCGTCGCCACGACGACGAGCAGCGCGGCCGCGACGACCTCGAGTTCCTCGCGTGGGCGCTGCCGCAGGTCCGGGAGAACCGCCGCGCGGTGCTGCAGCGGACGCTCGCCGGCGAGCCGCTGGACCACATCGCCGCCGCGCTCGGCATCACGCACGACAACGCCTACCAACTGCGCTCGCGCGGCATCAAGGACCTCAAGAAGCTCAAGGAGCTGTTCGACGCATGAGCACCACCGACCAGGTCCTCAGCGACTTCATCGACGCCTGGAACGCCGGGCGCCGCCCGAAGGTCCGCGAGTACCTGCAGCGCGTGCCCGAGGCCGACCGCGACGAGCTCGCCGACCAGCTCACGACCTGGCTGGAGGTCGCGCCGACCCCCGCCTACGACGAGCCGGCCCGCGCCGCCATCAGGGAGGAGCCCGCGGCGCGCCGCGCGATCGCGGCGGCCGACGCCGGCGCGGGGCTGTGGCCGACCATGCTGCCCGAGCTGCGCGGCCGCGCCGGGCTCTCCGTGCGCGACGTCGCGCAGCGGATCGTCGGCCGGTTCAGGCTCGCCCCCGGCGACGAGGAGCGCGCGGCCGACTACGTGCAGCGCCTCGAGCGCGGCGAGCTGGAGCCCAGCCGCGTGTCGCGCCGCCTGCTGGACGCGCTCGGGTCGCTGCTCGGCCTCAGCGGTGAGGCGCTGGCCGAGGC
>JACRMD010000124.1 GCA_016215085.1 Solirubrobacterales bacterium
CGCCCGGGCGCCGACCCGAGTCCGCCCCTGTTCACGGCGCACGGTCGCCGACCACGCGAGCGCGCGCGCAGCGGCGGTGGCGAGCGTCGCGGCAGCGCCGCCAACCAGCACGCCTGCGCCAGCGGCGAGTTGCAGCGGCGATGGTGGGGTGCGCGGCGGGGCGTGGCGGCGGCATGGCGACCGGGCAAGCGAGAGGCGGCGGCGAGGTGGGCAGTGGGGGCGGGCGGTGGCGAGGCGGGGGAGCGAGGCGGGGGAGCGAGGCGGGGGAGCGTGGCGAGGGAGCGTGGCGGTGCGGTCGGGTGCGGGTGACACCAGGCCCCGGCGAACGTGCAGATCGCCGCATCACCGGGTAGGGTCCCGCGCGTGATCGGGACCTGGGTCTTCATCCTCGCCTTCATCCTCGTCGCCCTCGCCGTCGTCGGCGTCGCGATGACCAGCGGTGGCGGCCGCCGCGCCCCCAAGGGAGAGGCGGAGGGTCGCGGCCAGCGGCGCGCGTGGATGACCGGGCTGATGCTGGTCATCGTGATCGTCGGCGTCGGCGTGCCGCTCGCGGTGATCATCGGCAACAACGACACCAAGGCCAAGAACGGCCCCGGCGGCATCGAGCTGACCGAGGCGCAGGCAGACGCCCGTCAGACCTTCGCGATCAAGTGCGGCAACTGCCACACGCTCGGGGCGTCGAACTCCGTCGGCCGCGTCGGGCCGAACCTCGACCAGCTGCGCCCGCCCGCCGCGCTCGTCCTCAACGCGATCCAGCAGGGTCGCGCCCGCGGCATGGGCCAGATGCCCGCCAACGTCATCTCCGGCCAGGAGGCCAAGGACGTGGCGGCGTACGTCGAGAAGGTCGCGGGCCGCTAAGGGCCCGCTCCAGAGCCGAGATCGAGCGGCGTGGGCCGCGCGTCGCGGCCCGCCGTACCGTTCCGTCCGGGCGCTGCCTGACCATGCGGTCAGGTGTCGCTTGCCATAAGACCGCCTGTTAGCAGGGATTTCAGGCCTTGCTACGATGCCGCGCGTTACCGACCGCTGAGTCTCCGTCCGTCGTGGGCGGAGAGCGGGGGACCCACTGCGTTGGGGCGAATCGCCATCGCGCGTAGCGCTGCTCTCCGAGCGCGAGCCCGTCAGCTAACCCCGTAAGCCCAAGGAAGAGGACCGGAACAGCCATGCCACCGACCGAGGCCGCCACCTGGTGGGCCGACGTGCAGCAGGACCGCGAGGACCTCGGCGGACGCCGTGAGGCGGACGTCTGGCTCGAGGAGGACGTCGACTTCGTCCCCGCCCCGCGCCGCCGCTTCCCGCGCGGGCAGGAGGGGGCCGTGGAGCCGCGCCGCCCGCGCGGCGAGCACGCGGCCGCCGAGCCGCGCCCGCGCGCCCCGCGCGTCATGTGGGACGCCGAGGCCGAGGCGCTGTTCGCCGAGCAGGACCCCGGCCGCGCCGGCGCCGACCACGCGCTGCACGGCGTCTTCGTCCACGCCGAGTCGGGGCCCGCGCACGCGGCGCCGGCCGAGCCCCGCCAGCAGGAGCTCCTCGACGAGGCCCGCGGCATCACCAACGCCGTCCGCGACCTCGCCCAGGAGGCGCGCGAGCAGGTCACGGGCGCCCCGAAGCACGAGCGCGCCGCCAACGGCCGCCGCACCGTCCACATCACCGGCCGTCCCGAGCAGCGCAGCGCGCCGGCCCCGTCGGCCGCCCGGCGCCACCGGCGCCCGCGCACGGCGTCCGAGCGCATGGGCCACCGGCCCGACCGCATCGCGATGTGGGCGGTGCTCCTCGGCGTGGCGCCGATCCTCGTCGCCGCCTTCTCGGCCAACGCCCAGGCCGCCACGAGCCTGGGCGACCGCACCGTCAAGGCCGGCATGCAGGGCCGCGACGTGCGCCAGCTGCAGAACCACCTGCGGGCCCTCGGGTACCTGCAGGCACCAGCGACCGCCCGCTTCGGCGCGCTGACGAAGGCCGCCCTCAAGCGCTACCAGCGCTCGCGCTGCCTGAAGGCCGACGGCGTCGCCGGGCCGGCCACGATCCGCGCCATCAAGCGCCATCGGCGCGCGTGCCGCCGCGGCGCCCGCGCGAAGAGCCGCGAGCGCGCCGTCTACCGGCGCGTCAGCCTCGGCGCCCGCACGCTGGCCCGCGGCATGGCCGGCCGCGACGTCCGCACGCTGCAGCGCCTCCTGGGCGTGACGAGCACCGGCACCTTCGGGCCGATCACCGCCCGCGCGGTCAAGCGCTTCCAGCGCCGCGCCGGCCTCGGCGTCGACGGCGCCGTCGGCCCGGCCACCACCCGCGCGCTGGTCGACCGCCGCATGCGCGCCCGCCGCGCCACCTTCTTCGGCCCCGGCCTCTACGGCCGCCGCACGGCCTGCGGCCAGCGGCTCACCAAGGGCCTGGTCGGCGTCGCGCACCGCAAGCTGCCCTGCGGCGCGACCGTCACGCTGCACCTGGGCGGCCGCTTCCTCACCACCCGCGTCGTCGATCGCGGCCCGTTCACCGACGGGATCACGTTCGACCTCACCGCCGCCGCGGCCCGCCGGCTGGGCATGTCGGTGACGACGACGCTGCGCGCGGCGTACTAGCGGGCTCGTGCAGGGAGGGGAGGCGCGCGGGGCGTCGCGGCGCCGCGCGCGTTTGTCACGCGGGCCGGGCCGCCATAGACTCACTTTGCGTAAGCCCCTCTCCCCGGAGCCGCGCGATGTCCCGCATGAGCCGCTTCCCCGTCCACGACGACCTGACCGCCCCCGAGGGGTCGCTGCCGGTCCTGCGCGGCGCGCTGGCCAGCGCCGGCCAGCTGCCGAACGTGATCGGCGTCCTCGCCGGCTCGGCCGCCGCGCTGCGCGCCTACGCCCGCTTCCGCTCCGAGCTGCGCCAGGGCTCGCTGCCCGCCCAGACGCTCGAGCGGATCGCCGTGGCCGTCGCCGCCCACCACGGCTCCGAGCCCGGGCTGGCCCTGCACCAGCGCACCGCGCGCGAGGCGGGCCTGCGCCTGGACGAGATCGCCCGGGCGCGCACGTGGCAGTCCGGCGACGAGAAGGAGGCCGTCCTGCTCGAGCTCCTGCGCCTCGCCGTCGCCGAGCGGGCCACGCCCCCGCTGCACCTCCACGAGGAGGCCCGCGAGGCCGGCTGGACCGACGCGCAGCTGCTCGAGGCGCTGGCGTTCGCGTCCATCGAGGCCTTCACGGCGATCGTCAACGTGGCGGGCGACGTGCCCGTCGACGGCTCGGTGGAGGAGAGCCGCCGCCGCCACGCGGCCTAGCGACCAAAGGCACGAACCGGTCCCGCGGGCGGCGCTAGAGTCCATGTCCATGAGCGCGAGGGCCCAGGAGGCGCAGGCCGGCGCACTGCCGAGCTGCTGCCCCCTCTACCACGAGGCCGTCGAGCTGATCGGCCGCCGCTGGACCGGCGCGATCGTCGAGGTGCTCCTCCAGGGCGGCGCGCTGCGCTTCTCGGAGATCGCCCACGCGGTGCCCGAGCTCAGCGACCGGCTGCTGTCCGAGCGCCTGAAGGACCTCGAGGCTCGCGGCGTCGTCTCCCGTCAGGTCGAGCCCGGGCCGCCGATCCGGGTCCGCTACGAGCTCACGGACATGGGCCGCAGCCTGGAGCCGGCGCTCACCGAGCTCAAGGCCTGGGCGCGCCGCTGGCTGGACGCCGCGCCGCGCCGCGCCAACTAGTCCAGCGGCCCTCGACAAGCGGTCCCCACCGCATCCTCTAGGGTGCGCTCGATGAGCGATCAGCCGCGCACCATCGACGACGTCAAGGCGATCGTGGAGGAGCACGACCTCCGCTTCATCCGCCTCTGGTTCACCGACATCCTTCAACTCGGCCGAGCTCGACGACGCCTTCGAGGGCGGCATGGGCTTCGACGGCTCCTCGATCACCGGCTTCAACGCCATCGAGGAGTCCGACATGATCGCCATGCCGGACGCGTCCACCTTCGCGATCCTGCCGTGGCGCCCGGAGGCCCAGGGCGTCGGGCGCATGTTCTGCGACGTGCTCACGCCCGAGCGCGCGCCCTACGAGGGCGACCCGCGCCACGTCCTGCGCCGCGCCCTGGAGCGCGCCCGCTCGATGGGCTACGACACCTTCAACGTCGGGCCCGAGCTCGAGTACTTCCTGTTCAAGGACAAGAACGGCACCGAGGTCCTCGACGAGGGCGGCTACTTCGACCTCACGACGCTGGACGCCGGCTCCGACGTGCGGCGCGAGACCGTCATCGCGCTCGAGCAGCTCGGCATCCACGTGGAGTACTCCCACCACGAGGTCGGCCCCTCCCAGCACGAGGTCGACATGCGCTACGCCGACGCGCTGAAGATGGCCGACGACTGCATGACCTACCGGATCACGGTCAAGGAGTACGCCATGAAGTACGGCTGGCATGCCACGTTCATGCCCAAGCCGCTCTTCGGCGAGAACGGCAGCGGCATGCACACGCACATGAGCCTCTTCCGCGAGGGCCGCAACGCCTTCTTCGACGCCGACGACCCCTACTTCCTGTCCGACACCGGCAAGGCGTTCATCGCCGGCCAGCTCAAGCACGCGCGCGAGATCAGCTCGATCTTCGCCCAGTGGGTCAACTCCTACAAGCGCCTGGTGCCCGGCTACGAGGCCCCGGTCTACGTCGCGTGGAGCCGCCGCAACCGCAGCGCGCTGGTGCGCGTCCCGCTCTACCACCCCGGCAAGGAGCAGGCCACCCGCATGGAGCTGCGCTGCCCGGACCCGGCGTGCAACCCGTACCTCACGTTCGCCGCGCTGCTGCAGGCCGGCCTGGAGGGCATCGAGAAGGGCTACGAGCTGCCCGAGCCGATGGAGAAGAACCTCTACCACCTGTCGCCCGACGAGCGCAAGCGGCTCGGCATCGAGCAGCTGCCCGAGACGCTGGGCGAGGCGATCGAGCTGACCGCGGAGTCCGAGCTGGTGCTGCGCACGCTGGGCGAGCACATGTTCAACCGGTTCGTCGAGATCAAGCGCCAGGAGTGGGAGGACTACCGCGTGCAGGTCACGCAGTGGGAGCTCGACCGCTACCTTCCGGTCCTCTGAGCACCGAGGAACGCCACCCCCTCATCGAGAAGCTCCAGGAGCGGCGCGACCACCACAAGACGCGCGCCAAGCCGATCCGCGTCCTGTACGCGATGGTCGGCGCCACGCTCCTGCTGGGCGGCCTCGTCATGCTCGTCACGCCCGGGCCGGCCTTCGCGGTCATCCCGATCGGCCTGTTCCTGCTCGCGCTGGAGTTCACGTGGGCCGAGGCCGCGCTGGAGAAGTCGCTCGAGCAGGCCGAGAAGGCCAAGCGCAAGGCCGCCGAGACGACGACCACGCAGCGCGTCCTCACCGGCGCCGCGGTCGCCCTGGCCGTCGCGGGCTTCGCCGCCTGGGCGATCCTGGGCGACGTGCCGCTGCTGCCCGTCTGAGCCCGCCGCTCCAGAACGCCGTCGCACGGCCGATCACGCGGGGGACATGTCCGTGCGCAGGCGCAACGGCGGTGCGTCGTGGACGCAGGCCCTCATGGGGCGCGCGGCGCTGGCCGTCGTCGTGACGATGGTCCAGGTCGCGCGCAGCGCGCGGGCCGACGCCGACCGCCACCGCCGGGC
>JACRMD010000163.1 GCA_016215085.1 Solirubrobacterales bacterium
CCCGCGCCGTCGTCGTAGGCGACCTCGATCACCGCCGGGTCCTTGACGAGGTCGGTGCCGAGCTGCAGGAAGCCCTCGTCGCCCAGCAGCCGGCCCATCGAGCGCAGGAAGCGCCGTCGCGAGCCGGGCGTGAAGTTGCCGATCGTGCCGCCGAGGAACGCGACGACGCGCGGCACGCCGGGCTCGGCCGGCGGGACCTCGCCCAGGTGGCGCTCGAAGTCGCCCACGATGCCGTGCACGTGCAGCGCCGGGAACTCCGCGACGAGCTCCTCGGCGCAGGCGCGCACCATCGACTCGGTGACGTCGATCGGCACGTAGCGCCGCAGCGTCCCGGCGTCCTCCATCGCTCGCAGCAGGATCCGCGTCTTGGCCGCGGTGCCCGAGCCGAGCTCGACGAGCTCGGCCGCGCCGGTCGCCGCGACGACGTCGGCGGACTGCTGCTCGAGGATCGCCCGCTCGCAGCGCGTCGGGTAGTACTCGGGCAGCTCGCAGATGCGGTCGAAGAGCTCCGCGCCGCGGGCGTCGTAGAAGTGCTTGGGCGGCAGCTCCTTGAACGGGCGGGTGAGGCCGTCGAGGACGTCGTCGGCCAGCGCGCGCTCGTCACCCGCCCCGAGGTGGGACTCGACGCGGACGCGGTCCAGCTCCAGCACGGGTTCCATCTAGCGCTCCTCGGGGTCGTCGGCCAACCGCACCCCGGCGAAGATCTGCCGGCGCTGCGGGAGGTCCCAGTTGCGGAAGGTCGGGGTCGCGACGCGCGGGTGGGCGGCCCAGGAGCCGCCGCGGAGGACCCGGTGGGCGTCGCCGAAGAAGACCTGCGAGTACTCGGGGTACGGGAAGGCGCGGAAGCCGGGGTAGCCGGTGAAGGGGCTCGCGGTCCACTCCCACACGAGCCCGACGCCGTCGAGGCGGCCGGACGCCTTCTCCCACTCCGCCTCGGTGGGGAGCCGTGCTCCGCTCCACCGGGCGAACGCGTCCGCCTCGAACCAGGAGACGTGGCAGACGGGGGCGTCAGGATGCCCGCCCGCCACGTCGGCGGCGTGGGTGATGTCGTACTCCTCCTTCCACGCCCAGCCCTCGTCGGACCACCACTCGCGGCGGACGTAGCCGCCGCCCTCGACGAAGTGCATCCAGGTGGCGTTGGTGACGGGCCGGCGGGCGATGCGGAAGGCGGGGAGGTCGACGTCGTGGCGCGGGCGCTCGTTGTCGTAGGCGAAGACGTCGTCGCCGGCGCCCATGGCGAACGGGCCGGCCTCGACCTCCAGCCACGCGTCGTCGCCGGCCACCGGCGGGATCGCCGGCTCGCCGGGCGGCAGCAGGCCGCCGAGGCGCATGGCCTGGCGCATCGTCTCGGTGTGCTGGAGCTCGTGCCGGAGGACCATCTCGTGCAGCACCGGGTCGGTGCCGCGCTCGTCGATGGCGTCCAGCGTGCGCTCGCGCACCCGTTCGAGGTAGCCCAGCGCGTCGCGGTGGCCGAGCAGCTCGACCTCGCCGCGCACCGCGCGCGGGGTCTCGAAGGCGTCGTAGACCGCGGCGAGGTCGTCGCGCAGCAGCGGCGCGCCGGTGAAGCGGTGCACGAGCCAGAGATCCTCGTAGGCCGCGATGTGCGCCAGGTCCCAGACGAGCGGGCTCATCAGCGGGTCGACCTGCCGCTCGAGGTCGGCGGTCGAGAGGTGGCTGACGAGGTCCAGCGTGCGCTGCCGCACGGCGGCGAGGTCTTCTCGCATCTCGGTGGTCCCGTCTCCCCCGATGCCTTGACGTTACACGTCAGGGGAACCCCCGATGCCGAGCCGGGCGCGCCGCCGCACCATTGCGGCCATGCTGCGTCCGCTTCTCCTGGCCCTCGTCGCAGCCGCCCTCGCCGCGCCCGCCGCGCACGCCGCGTCGGTGGGCGTCCAGGGCGACGCGATCGTCCTCGACGCGCCGGGCGACGTGCGCGTCGGGTGGGCGTCGCCGGGCCGCTACGACGTCAAGGACGGCGACGACGGCGCGCGCTACGAGGTCGAGGACCCGGCGGGGTTCATCACCATCATGGCCGACGTCGAGCGCCCCGGCGCGGGCTGCTGGCGCAGCGACCCGCTCAACCCGATGTTCGACGACCCGTCGCGGTCGATCATGCTGCTGGTCTGCAGGGCCTCGGCCGCGCCGCGCTTCGAGGTCCGCGGCGGGGCGGGCGCCGACGAGGTGACCTTCGAGCCCGCCTACGCGTTCGCCGGTGAGACCGCGGTGCTGCTCGGCGGCGGCAACGACACCGTGGTCGCCAAGGACGCGGCGACCGAGCGGATCGACTGCGGCGCGGGCTACGACGAGGCGAAGGCCGACCTCGGCGACGGCGCGACGGGCTGCGAGGACGGCGACTTCGCGGTCGGGGTGGGTGGGCCGGCATCCTCCGGCGCCAAGGGGATCTTCGAGCGCCGCGGCGACGTGCTGGTGGCCGACCTCGCCGGCGTCCCCGGCAACGAGCTGCACCGCGTGGTGCTCGACGCCGACGCGGTCGGCGACAGCGTGCAGCTCCCGCTGACCTCCGGCGCGAGCCCGCGCGTGGGGGAGGGCTGCGCGCTGCGCAACCGGCTGGCCGGGCAGCCGCCGGCGCCGACGTGCGCGGCGGCCGGCGTCTCGCGCATCGAGGTCCGCGGGCCCGAGGTCGTCCGCGAGTCGTTCCGGCTGTCGATGGACCTGGCGGGCCTGCGCATCCCGGGCGACGTGCGGGCGGGCCGCGGCGAGGCGCTCATCGACGTGGCCGACGGCGTCGCCCAGCGCGTCGACTGCGGGCCGCACTACGACGAGGTGGTCGCCGACGCCCAGGACGTCGTCGCCGGCGACTGCGAGCGCTCCAAGGGCGAGGGCACCCTCGGCGAGGCCCAGCACGGCGAGGTGCTCGCCCGGGCGCGCCCGTACAGCGGGCGGCTGCCGATGTACCACGGCAACTCGGGCCAGGCCGCGTACTTCAGGGTCCGGTGCCCGGCGGCGGCCGGGGACGGCTGCGGCGGCACCCTCGAGGCCGCCTTCGCCCGGCCGCCGCGGCTGGCCTTCGGCGCGATCGGCTACTGGGTGCCCGGCGGGCGGACGACCGAGGTCGGCGTCGTGCTCGGCGTCGACGCGGGCGCGTTCCACGCCGACAGCGAGGGCCGGCTGCGCCGCCGCTGGTGGGGCGACCTGCGCCGGTCGGGCCGGATCCCGATGCGCGTCGTCGCCGCGCACGGCTTCGGCGCCCACCGCACGCAGCGCACCTTCCGCGCGACGGTCGTCCAGCCGCGAAGGTGACGAAAGCCGGAATTATTCCGGCTTTCGTTGCACTCGATCACCCGGCCCTAGGGGCGAACCGGGCCCTGGCCGGCGCCGGTGCGCTCGAGCTCCTGCAGCTCGAGGTTGCGCGACAGCTTCGGGTCGTTGAACTCGGCGTCCTTGCGGCGCCAGTCGGTCTCGTCCATCTGCTCCACGCGCTCGCGCGTGAAGCGGCCGGTCAGCAGCCCGGACTGCATCGGCGAGTAGACGATGACGCCGGTGCCGTGGTCGGCCGCCCACGGGATCACGTCGGCGGCGGCGCCGCGGTTGACGAGGCTGAACGGCGGCTGCAGGGAGCCGACGTGGCCGACGCCCTCGCACGCCTCCAGCAGCGGGATGTCGTAGTTGGAGACGCCGGGCACGCGGACCTTGCCCTCGTCGACGAGCTCGAGCATCGTGCCCCACGCCTCCTCGGGCGGCGTCCCGTCCTGCGCGGGCCAGTGGAACTGGTACAGGTCGATGCGCTCGACGCCGAGGCGCCGCAGCGAGTCCTCGCACTCGCGCCGGACCGAGTCCGGCGCCTGGATCCGCTTCGGGTTGGCGTGCGGGTCGCCGGGGTCGCCGACCAGGCCGCACTTGGTGAACACGTACGGGCGCTCGCCCTCGGGGATCTCGCGCAGCGCGCGGCCGACGACCTCCTCGGAGTGGCCGACGCCGTAGACCGCGGCGGTGTCGATCCAGTTCACGCCGCGGTCGACGGCATGGCGGATCGCGGCGATCGAGTCCTCGTCCTCCTGGGCGCCCCACCCGAACGCCCACGGGCCGCCGACGGCCCACGCGCCGAAGCCGACGGTGGTGATCGCGAGGTCGCTGGTGCCGAGGCGGCGCGTGGGGAGGGTCATCGCCCCCGACGCTACCCGCCCCGCGCCGCCCGCCAACCGCGGCCGCCCGGAGGGGCGGCCGGGCCACGAGCCCTACACGAGCGGGTTCTGCTCCTCGTCGCGGATCACGTGCATGACGGCGTTGATGAGCGCGAGGTGGGTGAAGGCCTGGGGGTAGTTGCCGAGGTGGCGGCCGGTGGCGGAGTCGAGCTCCTCGGCGTAGAGGTCCAGCGGGGAGGCCAGCGAGAGCAGGCGCTCGCAGAGGTGGCGGCCGCGGCGGCGCTCGCCGATCTCCAGCAGCGCGGAGACCAGCCAGAAGGAGCAGATGAGGAAGGTGCCCTCCTCGCCGGCGAGGCCGTCGTCGGTCTCGTCGGTGCGGTAGCGCAGCACGAGGCCGTTCTCGGTCAGCTCGTCGGCGATGGCCAGGACGGTCGCGCGCACGCGCGGGTCGTCGTGGGGCAGGAAGCGCACGAGCGGCATCAGCAGCAGCGACGCGTCGAGGTTGCTCGAGCCGTAGTGCTGGGTGAAGACGCCGCGCTCGTCGACGCCCCTGGCGCAGATCTCGGCGTGGATCTCGTTGGCCACCACGCGCCAGCGGTCGGCGAGCTCGTGCTTGCCGCGGCGGGCGGCCAGGCGCGCGCCGCGGTCCAGGGCGACCCAGCACATCAGCTTGCTGGAGGTGTAGTGCTGCGGGTCGCCGCGCGACTCCCAGATGCCCTGGTCGGGCAGCCGCCAGGAGGCGATCGCCTGCTCGACCTGGTCGTGGATGACCGGCCACAGGCGCGCCGAGTTGTGGCCGTACTCCTTGGCGTGCAGCCACAGCGAGTCGAGCACCGCGCCGAAGACGTCGTTCTGGCGCTGGTCGAACGCGCCGTTGCCGACGCGGACCGGGGTGGCGCCCTCGTAGCCGGTGAGGTGGTCGAGCTCCTGCTCGGGAAGCTCGCGCTCGCCGCCGATCCCGTACATGATCTGCAGCGCGCCGTCCTCGTTGCGGCCGAGGTCGGCGACGAACTGGATGAAGTCGTCGGCCTCCCAGTTGAGCCCGAGCGAGTGCAGCGCGCTCAGCGTGAACGTCGCGTCGCGCATCCAGGTGAAGCGGTAGTCCCAGTTGCGCTCGCCGCCCGGGGTCTCGGGCAGCGACGTCGTCGGGGCGGCGACCAGCGCGCCCGTCGGCGCATAGGTCAGGCCCTTGAGCGTCAGCGCGCTGCGCTCGAGGTGGTTGCGCCAGCGGTGGTCGGGGAAGTTCGCGTCGGCCAGCCAGCCGCGCCAGTACTCGCTGGTCGTCTGCAGCGCCGCGGTCGCCTCCTCGGAGGTGCGCGGGCCGTCCAGCAGCCGCGACCACGACAGTGCGCAGAAGCGCGTCTCGCCCTTCTCCAGGCGATGGCGCGCGCGGACCAGGCCGCCCTCGACGCCCATGTGCAGGTCGCTCATCAGCCGCAGCGTGCTCGTGGTGTCGGTGGCGTCCAGCGCGTAGGGGTCGCCGGTCACCGGCGACCACGTCGCGGGCACGCGGCCGTAGTCGAACATCGGCTCGCACAGCAGCTCGATCTGCGCCTGCCCGTGGATGCACGTGATCGTGCGCACGAGCACGTGGTGGGCCTCGTAGTCGGTCGGCGGGCGCGTGTGCGCCGTCGTCGAGCCCATCGTGCGCTCGCGCCAGCGGCCGATGACCAGCGCGTCGCGGACCACCAGCCACCCCGTCGGGGTCATCCAGGTGGTCTCGAGGATCATCGTGCCCGGCTCGTAGCGGCGGCCGGCGGGCACGCCCATGGCGCTCGGGCCCAGCCGGAAGCCGCCGGCCGAGCGGTCCAGGATCGCGCCGAACACCGACGGGCAGTCGAAGCGCGGCGGGCACAGCCACTCGACCGTGCCGTCCGGGGCGACCAGCGCGCCGGTGTGGCAGTCGCTCAGGAAGCCGTAGTCGGCGATCGGCGGGAACGGCGAGGTGACCGCGCGGCGCTCGACGAACGGCGTCGTGTCGCGCACCTCGACCGCGCCAGGGTCCATCGCCCCCGCGCGCGGGGGGTGGTCCTCCGTGACGGGCGGGTGGTGGCCGTTCGTCGCGGGCGGCGCGTCGGCGATGTCGATGCGCTGGTCCATGGTGGCTACACAACGGGTGATCGGCCGCGGAAGCGTCGTTCCGTAGCCCTTGGGGTGCGGCGCGCCACGTTAGCGGCCCCGTACGGGACGTCCCCTACGGGTGCGGATTCCCCTACCGCCCGTTGGCCTGCCGACCGCATGGTGCCCCGCGCCCCCTGCGGCGAAGCTCACGGACATGAACGAGACGCTGGCCGCCCGGGCAGGGCGATGGAGTGCGAAGCACCGCAAGAAGGCCGTCCTCGGGTGGCTGGCCTTCGTGATCGTCGCTGTCGTGGTCGGCGGCGCCGTGGGGATGAAGAAGCCCAACGACGCGCAGGAGGGTGTCGGCGAGTCGGGCCGCGGCGACCAGATCCTAGACGCCGGCTACCCCGACAAGGCCGGCGAGACCGTCCTGATCCAGACCAAGAACGGCACGGTGCGCGACGCCGACGTGCGCGCGGCCGTGGCCGACGTCGTCAGCGCGGTCAAGGCGCAGCCCGGCGTGCAGGAGGTCGAGTCGCCCTACGCCCCCGGCAACGAGGGCCAGATCTCCCAGAACGGCCGCTCGGCGCTCGTGCAGTTCGAGATCCGCGGCGACGACGACCTCGCCGAGGAGCGCGTCGGGCCCGTCGAGGACGCCGTCAGGGCGGCCGCGGCCCAGCACCCCGGCGTCTTCGTCGGGCAGTTCGGCGACGCCAGCGCGAACAAGGCGCTGTCCAAGGCCTTCGAGGACGACTTCAAGAAGGCCGAGTCCCTCTCGCTCCCTCTGACCCTCCTCATCCTCTTCCTCGCCTTCGGCGCGATCCTGGCCGCCGGCGTGCCGCTGCTGCTCGGCATCACCGCCGTCGGCGCGACGATCGGCCTGCTCGGCCCGATCAGCCAGCTCGTGCCGCTCGACGAGAACATCTCCTCGGTCGTGCTGCTCGTCGGCATGGCGGTGGGCGTCGACTACACGCTCTTCTACCTGCGCCGCGAGCGCGAGGAGAAGGCCAGAGGCCTGTCCTCCAGGGAGGCGATCGGCGTCGCGGCGGCGACCTCCGGCCGGGCGATCCTCGTGTCCGGCATGACCGTGCTGGTGGCGATGGCCGGCATGCTCTTCGCCGGCTCGCGCACCTTCTCCGCGCTGGGCATCGGCGCGATGCTCGTGGTCGCCGTCGCGATGATCGGCTCGGTGACCGTCGTCCCGGCGATGCTGTCGCTGCTGGGCGACAAGATCGACGCGCGGCCGTCGCGCTGGCTGCTGCGCAAGGTCGGGCTCGGCCGCGTCGAGGCCCGCCTGCCGCACGTCCTTGGGCGCGGCATGCGCGACGGCGGCCAGGGCGGGCGCCTGTGGAGCGCGGTGCTCGACCGCGTCCTGCGCCGGCCGGCGCTGTCGGCGGCCGCCGCCGCGGGCGTCCTGGTCGTGCTGGCCATCCCGGCCTTCTCGATGCACACCGCGAACACCGGCGTCGACGACCTGCCCAAGGGCCTCGAGGTCATGCAGGTGTACGACAAGATGCAGGCCGCCTTCCCCGGCGGGCAGATCCCGGCGACGGTCGTCGTCAAGGCCGAGGACGTGACCAACGGCCGCATCACCTCCGCCGCCCAGCGCCTCGCCGACGGCGCGCTGAAGACCGGGCAGTTCGAGGAGCCGGCCGACATCACGGTCAACCCGGACAAGACGGTCATGAGCATCAGCCTGCCGATCGTCGGCGACGGCACCGACGACGCGTCGACCGCCGCGGTGACGATGCTGCGCCAGGACCTCATCCCGCGGTTCGAGCGCGACGCCGGCGAATCCGCGTACGTGACGGGCATGACCGCGGGCTCGAAGGACTTCAACGACCTCATGAAGGCGCGCGCGCCGATCGTCTTCGCCTTCGTGCTCTCGCTGGCCTTCATCCTGCTGCTGGTCACGTTCCGCTCGATCGTCATCCCGATCAAGGCCATCGTGATGAACCTGCTGTCGGTGGGCGCGGCCTACGGCGTCCTGGTCTGGGTGTTCCAGTACGGGAACCTCGAGGGCCTGCTGGGCTTCGAGTCCAACGGCGCGGTCACCAGCTGGCTGCCGATGTTCCTGTTCGTGATCCTGTTCGGCCTGTCGATGGACTACCACGTGTTCATCCTCAGCCGGGTGCGCGAGGCCTTCGACTCCGGCATGCGCACCGAGGACGCGGTCGCCCACGGCATCCGCTCCACGGCGGGCGTCGTCACCAGCGCCGCCATCGTCATGGTCGCGGTGTTCGGCGTGTTCGCCACGCTGAGCGCCCTGGATTTCAAGATGATGGGCGTC
>JACRMD010000164.1 GCA_016215085.1 Solirubrobacterales bacterium
CGAGGAGCTCGAGCACGACGAGGCGTTCGAGACGCTGCGCGACGTCGGCCGCCGGCAGCTCGCGCTCGACGCGGTCGCGCGGTTCCGCGCCGCCGACGGGTTCAGCCACTCGCGGGCGCTGGCGTTCCAGGCGACGCTGACGCTGCTGCCCGCGCTGATCGCGGTGGTCGGCCTGGCGGCGTCGCTGGACCAGGAGGGCTTCCGCAGCGCGACGCAGGAGACGATCGACTCGCTGGCGCCCGGCGCGGCGGGCGACATCCTCACCGACGCGCTGCGCCAGGGCGACGCGAGCGCGCGCCGCGAGTCGGGCGAGACCGCGGTGGCGGTCGGCTTCGCCGCGGCGCTCGTGGCGGGGACCACCGCGATGGCGCAGGTCGAGCGCGGGGCCAACCGGATCTACGGCGTCGAGCGCGATCGCCCGTTCGCGCGCAAGTACCTCGTCGGCCTCGGGCTGGCGCTGACCGCGGGCGTGCTCGCGCTGCTCTCGGTCGTCGTGCTCGTCGGCGGCCAGGCGGTGCGCGACGCGACCGGGCTCGGCGACGGCTTCGACACCACCGTGAAGGTCCTGCGCTGGCCGGTCGGCATCGCGCTGGCGGTGACGGCCGTCGCGCTGCTCTTCGAGATCGCGCCCCGCCGGCGCCAGCCGGAGGCCTCGTGGCTGGCCGTGGGCGCCGCCGTGTCCGCCACGCTGTGGCTGGCGTTCATGGGGTTGTTGAAGCTCTACTTCGAGGCGACCGGGTCGTTCGGCGCGACGTACGGCCCGCTGGCCGGGACGATCGGCGTGCTGCTGTGGACGTTCCTCACCGCGGTCGCGCTCTTCCTCGGGCTCGCGTTCGCCGCGCAGCTGGAGGCCGCGCGCGCCGGGGTGCCCGAGCCGCGCGTCGCGCGGGACGAGAACGCGTGACCCGGGCCTGGACCGCCGCGCTCGGGGCGGCTCTCGCGGCGCTCGCCGGCCTCGCGGTCCGCGCGCTGTGGATCGAGCCCCGGCGCATCCGCGTGCACCGCCGCACGCTGCGCCTCCCCCACTGGCCGGCCGAGCTCGACGGGCTGCGCGTGGCGCTCGTCGGCGACGTCCACGCCGGGTCCGCGCACGTCACGCCGCAGCGCGTCGCCCGCGCCGCCCGCGCCCTGGCCCGCCGCCGCCCCGACCTCCTGCTGCTGGCCGGCGACCTCATGGACGGCGACCAGGACGTCCCGGCCGAGCCGTTCGCCCATGCGCTGGCGAGCACCGGCCTGCCGCGCGCCGCCGTGCTCGGCAACCACGACCGGGCCTACGGCGGCGGGCGCGTCGCGCGGGCGCTCACCGCGGCCGGCTTCCGGCTGCTGGAGAACGCCGCCTGGCCGGTGCGGCTGCGCGGCACCGACCTCCACGTCGTCGGCGTCTCCGACGACACCACCGGCGACGCCGATCCCGGCCACGCGTTCGACGGCGTGCGCGAGGGCGCGCCCGTGCTCGTCCTCACCCACAGCCCCGACGCGTTCCCGCGGATCCCGGCGCGCGCTGCGCTGACCGTCGCCGGCCACACGCACGGCGGCCAGGTCGCCGTGCCGCGCCTGCGCGCACGGGTCATCCCCAGCCGCCACGGCGAGCGCTACGCCGAGGGCCACGTCGTCGAGGGCGGCCGGCACCTGTTCGTGACGACCGGCGTCGGCACGAGCCGGTGGCCGATCCGACTCGGCGCCCAGGCAGAGGTCGTCCTGCTGCGCCTCAGAAGCGGCGGGTGAGCTCCCGCACGACGGCGGGCAGGCCGTCGCGCGCGCCGACCTGCGCCTGCCACGTGGCGGCGTCCAGCCGCGCGGCGCCCTCCAGCTCCTCGGCGCAGCCGAGCGCCTCGGCGTGCGGCCGGGCGGCGGCGACGAGCTCGGCCACGAGCCGGCGGACCGGCAGCCGCCGGCCCCCGACGGGGTCGATCAGCTCGGCCGCCGCGCCGTCGCGGGCGGCGAGGAAGCGGTTCTCCTCGAGCACCTCCTGGGCGGCGACGAGCGCCTCGCTCGCGTAGCCCTCCTCGAGCTCGAGGCGCGCGACCGCCTGCACGAGCGCGACGAGCGACGCCGCGTCCCGCAGCCGCGGCTGGCTGTCCATCACGCGCACCTCGACGGTGCCGAAGCGCGGCTGGGGCCGGACGTCCCACCACAGGAACGTCGGCTCGGGGATCGCCTCGGCGCGCAGCAGGCCGTCGACGGTGCCCGCCCAGTCGTCGTAGTCGTCGAAGCGCCGCGGGATGCCGGTGCGCGGGAAGGCCTGGAAGATGACCGTGCGGCTCGACGCGATGCCGGTCGCCCGGCCCTGCCAGAACGGCGAGCTGGCCGACAGCGCCAGCAGCAGCGGCAGGTGCGCGCGCAGGCGGTTCAGCAGCCGCATCGCCGCCGCGGCGTCCGGGACGCCGACGTGGACGTGCAGCGCGAAGGTCGGCTCGCGGCGCGCGAGGTCGCGCATCGTGCGGTGGATGAGCTGGTAGCGACTCGCCGGCGAGACCACCGTGTCGCGGCGGTCGGCCGTCGGGTGCGTGCCCGCCGCCGCGACCGCGATCCCGAGCGCGTGCAGCCGCGCGGCCAGCAGCTCCCGCAGCTCGCGCAGCTCGGCGACCGCGCCGCCGACCGTGCGGTGCGGCGCGGTGGCCAGCTCGATCGCGCCCTGGTGGGTCTCCGCCGACACCCGCCCGGCGAGGCCGTCGCCGAGCCGCGGCAGCACCTCGTCGCCGCGCTGGGCGAGCTCGAGCGTCGCCGGGTCCAGGAGCATGACCTCCTCCTCGACCCCGAGCGTGTACGGCGCCGACGGGCGCCACGCCGCCCACGGCGCGACGCCGGCCGCGACGCCGGTCCTCAGGTGCAGACCCACGTGTCCTTCGCCCCGCCGTTCTGCGAGGAGTTGACGACGAGCGCGCCGCGGTCCCAGGCCACGCGCGTCAGGCCGCCCGGCAGCGCTCGGACGCCGCCGGGCGTGCTGAAGATGAACGGCCGCAGGTCGACGTGGCGGGGCTCGAGCTTGCCGTCGATGACGGTGGGATGGCGGGAGAGGGGCACGGTGCGCTGGGCGACGTACCCGGAAGGCGCCTCGCGCAGGTCCGCGGCGACGCGCCGCAGCGCCGCGTCGTCCGCGTGCGAGCACACGACGACGCCCTGGCCGCCGTAGCCGAGCCGCGGCTTGACAACCCAGCAGCGCAGGTCGTCGAGGACCTGCTCGAGCGCGCCGGGCCGCCCGAGGTCGAGCGTCGGCACGGAGCGCAGCAGCGGCTCCTCGCCGCAGAAGTACCGCACGAGCTCCTCGACGTAGGCGTGCACGAGCTTGTCGTCCCCGATGCCGTTGCCGAAGCCGTTGACCACGCCGAGCGTACCGGCCAGCCACGGCCCGCGCAGGGCCTCGCCGACCGCGGTGGGCCGGCCGTCCTCGTCGCGCAGGAGGTCCTGGTCGCTGCGGCGGTAGACGACGTCGACGGGCCGGCTGCCGTCGCGCAGCACGAGGCGGTCGCCGCGGTGGGCGACGTCGCCGAGCGTCACGAGCGGGATCCCGAGGTGCTCGGCGACCCGGCGGTGCTCCCAGTACGCGCTGTTGGACGGCCCGTCGCTGAGCACGACGACCAGGGGGTCCTGGGCCTCCGTGGCGCCGTGCAGCGTCGCCCGCAGCAGCTCCCACACGCCGTCGAAGGCGACGGGCTCGCCGAGCCGGGGCAGCGCGCCGCGCACCGCCCGGCGGGCGGCCGCGGCGTAGGCGAAGCCCGACGGCGTGCGCAGGTTGTCCTCGAGGACGAGCAGCTCGCCCTCGGGGTCGCGGACGACGTCGAGCCCCGCGATGCCGACCGGGACGCCGCCCGGGTGGCGTCCGAGCAGGTCGCCCTCCGCGCCCTCGGCCTCGTCGAGGACGTGGGCGGGGACGACGCCGTCGGCGACGCAGCGGCGCGGGCCGTAGGCGTCCAGGATGAAGGCGTTGAGCGCGCGGACGCGCTGCTCGAGCCCGGCCGCCAGGCGCTCCCACTCGGCGGCGGGGAGGATCCGCGGGACGGGGTCGACCTCGAAGGCGGTGTCGCCGCCGGGGCCGGTGAAGACGACGTCGGCGAGCTCGCGGGAGACCTGCTCGCGCAGCGCGCCGAGGTCGGCGGCCGCGAGCTCCAGGAGCAGCGCGGCGTAGTGCGAGCGCGGGTGCCCGTCGTCGGCGAAGGCCTCGTCGTAGGCCTCGACGAGCTCCGCGGTCGTCTCGTTCATCCGGCCTCCGCGACCAGCGCTGCGCCGCCGAGCGCGGCCGCGACGAGCTGCTGGAAGAGCGGGAGGTGCGCGCGCAGGCCCTCGGCGTGCCACTGCACGCCGACGACGAAGCGCTCGCCGGGCTGCTCGACGGCCTCGATCGTGCCGTCCTGCGCCCGCGCCGTGACGACGAGGTCGCGCCCGAGTTCCGCTATGGCTTGGTGGTGGAAGGAGTTCACCTCCCTTCCGGCGTACCCCAGCAGCTGCGGGACGCGACCACGATCGGCCACCTCGATCCGGTGCGTCGGGACGCTGCCGTGCTCGGTCTGGCGGTGCCGGATGCCCTCGCCGACGACGTCGGGCAGGTGCTGGTGCAGCGTGCCGCCGCGGGCGACGTTGAGCATCTGGGCGCCGCGGCAGATGCCGAGGATCGGCAGGCCGCGGCGGTCGGCCGCGCGCACGAGCGCGTGCTCGAAGGCGTCGACGCGCGGCTCGGTCGGCCCGAGCTCGGGGTGCGGCGCGGCGCCGTAGGTGGCCGGGTGGATGTCGGGGCCGCCGGGGAGGCAGAGCGCGTCCACGCGGTCCAGCAGGGCGCTGATGCCCTCCGGCCGCAGCGGCGGGAGGATGACCGGCAGCCCGCCGGCGCGCTCGATCGCCTCGGGGTAGCTGAGGCCGAGCGCGGCCTCGATCCGCGGCGGCTCGCCGTGCTCCTCCTGGCGCACGTCGTCGGGCCGGCGCAGCTCGGCGGTGGTCAGCGCGATCAGGGGCAGGGGTCGCACACCCCGTGTTCTCGACGATCGCGGCGTTCTCCACACTGGACGTGCGGCCGAACATCCGCCCGCTGACCTCGCCCGGCGGTCGAGCGGGTCAGCCGCGGCGCAGGCAGGTGACGGCGAGCCAGCGCCCCGGCCGGCCGGTGCGCGCCAGCGGGAAGGCGAGGTCGTCGCTGACGGCCCACAGCTCGGCCGGGCGGTCCGAGACCGCCCAGGCCGGCGGCCAGGCGACGACGTGCGCGGCCTCCAGCGCGGCCAGCAGCGCCCGGGCGACCTCCTCGGTGCCGGGCGCACGCACGGGCATGCGCTCGCGGAAGCGCTTGACGCAATGCGCCGAGGGGACGATCTCGGGCGCCGCGGGGTCGTTCGTCCGCGCCGTGCCGACGTGCATGGCGCCGGACGGTAGCCGGACCCCCCACGCGTCGCGTGCGACGATCACGCACGCCATGGCCCGAGTGTTCGTCACCCGCGCGCTGCCCGGCGACGCGCTGGACCGGCTGCGCGCGGCGCACGACGTCGACGTGTGGGAGGGCTCGCTGCCGCCGCACGCGACCGAGCTGCGCGAGCGCGTCGCGCCGTGCGAGGGGCTGCTGTGCCTGCTGACCGAGCGCGTGGACGCGCGGCTGCTGGAGACGGCGCCGCGGCTGCGGGTCGTCGCCAACTACGCGGTCGGCAGCGACAACGTCGACCTCGCGGCCTGCGCGGCGCGCGGCATCCCGGTGGGCGTCACCCCCGACGTGCTGACCGACGCGACCGCCGACCTCGCGTTCGCGCTGCTGCTCGCGGCGGCGCGGCGGCTGCCCGAGGGGTGGCGCGCGGTGCGCGAGGGCCGGTGGCGGACGTGGGAGCCCGCAGGCTGGCTGGGGCTCGAGCTCGCGGGCGCGACGCTGGCGGTGGTCGGGCCGGGGCGCATCGGCCGCGCCGTCGCGCGGCGCGCGGAGGGCTTCGGGATGGTGGTGGAGCCGGTCGGCCGCGGCGACGACCTGCTCGGTGCGCTGGGCCGCGCGGACGTCGTCTCGCTGCACGCGCCGCTGACCCCGCGGACGCACCACCTGATCGGCGAGGACGCGCTGCGGGCGATGCGGCCGTCGGCGATCCTCGTCAACACGGGCCGCGGCGGGCTGGTCGACCAGGTCGCGCTGCGGCGCGCGCTGGAGGAGGGCCGGATCGCGGCGGCCGCGCTCGACGTGACCGACCCGGAGCCGCTGCCGCCGGGCGACCCGCTGCTGTCCGCGCCGAACCTGCTCGTGGTCCCCCACATCGGCTCGGCCACGACCGCCGCCCGCGCGCGGATGACCTCGATGGCGGTGGACAACCTGCTCGCCGGCCTCGCGGGCGAGCCGCTGCCGCACCCGGCCCGCTAGGTTCGGCGATCGTGCGCGTCGGCGTCGTCGACATCGGGACCAACTCCACCAGGTTGCTCATCGCCGACGTGGGCGATGGCGGCCAGGTCGTCGAGCGCGACCGCCGCTCGACCGTCACGCGGCTCGGGCAGGGCGTCGACCGCACGGCCGAGCTGGCACCGGAGGCGGTCGCGCGCGTCATGGCGACGCTCGAGTCCTACAGGTCGGCCATGGACGCCGACGGCGTCGAGGCGACGACCGCCGTGCTGACCTCCGCGGTGCGCGACGCCCGCAACGGCGAGGCGTTCCTGCGCGAGGTCCGCGAGCGCTTCGGCCTCGAGGCGGCAACGCTGTCGGGCGCCGAGGAGGCGCGCATGACGTTCCTCGGCGCGACCAGCGGGCGGCCGCCCGGCGACGGGCCGGTCGTCGTCATCGACATCGGCGGCGGCTCGACCGAGCTCGTGGTCGGCGTGCCGGGCGGCGCGGTCGAGGCGTTCGCGTCGACCCAGGTCGGCGTGGTCCGCCAGAGCGAGCGCCACGTCTTCCACGACCCGCCCGAGCCCGAGGAGCTGCAGGCGCTGGCGCACGAGGCGCGCGAGGTCCTCGCCACGGCGCTGCCCGAGGGCGTGCCCGAGTCCGTGCGCGCGGGGATCGCGGTCGCGGGCACGGCGACGTCGTGCGCGGCGATGGTCCAGGAGCTCGAGCCCTACGACCCGGCGCGCGTGCACGGGTTCCGGCTGCTGCGCGCCGAGTGCGAGCGGCTCCTGGCCCGCCTGGCCGCGATGCCGCTCGAGCGCCGCCGGCGGGTCCCCGGCCTGCACCCCGACCGCGCGCCGACGATCGTCGCCGGCGTGGTCGTGCTGCTCGAGGTGCTGCGCCGCTTCGACCTCCAGGAGGTCGAGGTCTCCGAGCACGACATCCTCCGGGGAGCGGCGCTGGTGCGAACGGGCGGCGGGACGGGCGCGGGCTGAGGATCGCACCCGCCCCGGCCGCACCACGGCGAGGGTCCAGCGAAGCCCGCGTCAGCGGACGGCGCCTCCCGATCGCCGTAGTCCAGTCATACCGCCCCTCCCCACTTCTCGGAACGCTGCTGGACGGGTGTCTGATTGTCCGTGCACTGGCACTGAAGGATGCTTCGTGGCGCCGGGTGAAAGGGCGTGCGTGCCGAACAGGCTCGTCCGTTCCCCAACTTGGCGTCATAGGTCCGAGCGAAGCCGCATCGAATCGGCGCCTCCCGCCGTTCGGACCGTTCAAACCCGGCCCCTTCATGGCACGTACCCCTGCCCGTCCTGACGGGGCCAAGTTTGGAAGCCGCCCCTCGGGGCGGCTTCCGGCTTTTCCGGAGCACTTTGCACCGGAAACACCCACCCTTCTTCTTGCCGGAAGTGGGTGCGTCCGATGCTCCTGCGAGTTGCGTGGGCAACCACTCGGCGGCGGCGTCCAGCAGCCGTCCGCCGCCGAGCGCTAGGCGAGGTTGGACTTGCGCGGGTAGACGACGTCGGGGTCGGTGAGCACGTTGACCAGCGCCGGCCGGCCCGCCTCGAACGCGCGGGCCAGCGCGGGCTTGAGGTCGGCGGGCCGCTCGACGAGCTCGCCGTGGCCGCCGAGGGCCTCGACGACCTGGTCGTAGCGCGTCGCCGGCCGCAGCTCGGCCGCCACGGAGTACCCGTACAGGAACTCCATCGGGTGCTTCTCGAGCGCCCAGATGCCGTTGTTGCCCATGACGCCGACGACGTCCACGCCGTGGCGGGCCAGCGTGTCGTACTCCATGCCGTGGAAGCCGAAGGCGCCGTCGCCCAGCAGCAGCACGACCTGGCGGTCCGGGTGCGCGAGCTTCGCGGCCAGCGCGTAGCCCGGGCCGGAGCCGAGGCAGCCGAACGGGCCCGGGTCCAGCCAGCAGCCGGGCTCGTAGGAGTCGATCACGCGCCCGGCGTAGGACACGAAGTCGCCGCCGTCGCCGATGATGATGGCGTTGCGGTCGACGACCTCGCCGAGCTCCTTGTACAGGCGCATCGGGTGCAGCGGCGAGCGGCCGTCCTCGAGCTCGGCCGTCTCGGCCTGGCGCTTCTCGGTCTCCCTCGCGCGCAGGTGCGCGACCCACGCGCTCGTGTCGCGGCCCTCGCCGGCCAGGGCGCGCAGCGTCGCGTCGATGCCGCCGTGGAGCTCCACCGCCGGCGTGCGCGGGTGGTCGCGCACGGGCTCGGCGCGGTCGAGGGTGATGATCTGGGTGTCGTCGCCGAACGACCCGCCGAAGCCGAGGCGGAAGTCCATCGGCACGCCCACGACCAGCGCCACGTCGGCGCCCTTGAGGCCGTCGCCGCGCGCGCGGGAGAAGAACAGCTCGTGGTCGGCGGGCACGCAGCCGCGCGCCAGGCCGTTGAGGAACACCGGGATGCCGCGCCGCTGGGCGAGCTCGAGCAGCGCCTGCTCGCCGTGGCCCCAGTAGAGGTTCGTGCCCGCCATGATCACCGGGCGCTCGGCGTCGTCGAGCAGCGCGAGCGCGCGCTCGACGCCCTCGGCGACCGGCTCGCTGCGCGGGTCGTGCACCGCCGCGTCCGCACCCGGGTCCGCACCCTCGGAGAAGACGTGGTCCATCGGGAAGTCCAGGAACGTCGGGCCCGAGTGCGGGCGCATCGCGACGGCCAGCGCCTCGTCGACCAGCGCCGGGATCTCGTCGGGGGACTCCGCCGTCTGGGCCAGCTTCGTCAGCGGCCGCACGAACGGGATGTGGTCCATCTCCTGCAGCGAGCCCTGGCCCCAGCGCATCGCCGGCGCGCGGCCGCCGAGCACGAGCATCGGCGAGTTGTTCTGCAGCGCCGAGCCCAGCGCGCTCATCCCGTTGGTGACGCCCGGGCCGGCGGTGAGCGCCGCCACGCCGGGCTGGCGCGTGACCTTCGCCCAGCCCTCGGCGGCGAACGCCGCGGCCGACTCGTGGCGGGTGTCGACGATGTCGATGCCCTCGTCCCGGCACCCGTCGTAGATGGGGAAGATGTGGCCGCCCGAGAGCGTGAACAGCTTGGTCACGCCATGGGCCTTCAGCCGGCGCGCGATGAGCTTGCCGCCGTGGACGCGGGTTGCCTGCTCGGTGTCGGTGCTCATGGCGGCATCCTCGCGCGCCCGCGCCGGCGGTCCAACCCCTCGATCGTCACAACATCGTGACGAGACTCATACGATTCCGATGAAGATGGACCGCCCCTGGCATCACCTGCCCGATGATCTGACCCATGACTTGCGCGGTGCGCTCGAAGGGCTCGAGGACGAGGCGGTGCGGGAGCTCGCCGTCGACGACGCCGCGACGGCGGAGAACCTGCGCGTCGGGCTGCGCCAGGCGGTCCGCCGCTTCCTCGCCGAGGCCGGCCATCCCGACGTGGAGCCCGACCGGTCGCTGTTCGTCCTCCACGGCCGGCTGCAGCAGGCCGGCGGCCGCGGCCTCGACGAGATGCTCGGCTTCTACCGGGCGGGCGGCCTCGTGCTCTGGCGCCGCGCCGCCGCGCTGGCCGTCGCGCGCGACCTCCCCGGCGGGGTCGTCGCCGCGCTGGCCGAGGCGGTCTTCGCCTTCAACGACGACCTCGCGGCGGCCGCGGCGGAGGGCTACGCGCAGGCGCGCGAGGACGCGACGCTGGCCGCCGACGCCCGCCGCCGCCAGCTCGTGCGCGCGCTCGTCCGCGGCGAGCCGCCCGAGGAGCTCGAGGACCAAGGAGCGGCCCTCGAAGCGGTCGCGCGGGCGCAGACCCGCGAGGTCGAGGACCGTGGGCACGAGGTCGAGCAGCGACACGGCCCCGCGCACGCGATGGGGCGCGAGGCCCTTCATCCGCACCAGGAGCGGCACCCACAGCGTGCCGTGCACGAGCGCCTGGGCGCGGTCGAGGGCGCGGCCGCCGGGGCCGAACCGCTCGCCGTGGTCGGCGGTCACGATGACGAGCGGATCGCGGTCTCCGAGCGCGCGGTCGATCGCTGGCAGGAGCTCGGCGAGGTGACCGTCGATCCAGCGAATCTCCTGGTCGTAGCGATCGAGCTCGCGATCGCCGAACCGGGGCACGCCGGCCACGGACGAGTGCGGCGCGTGCGCGTCGTCGTAGTGAATCCACAGGAA
>JACRMD010000165.1 GCA_016215085.1 Solirubrobacterales bacterium
AGCGCCTGCCGGGCAGCCGGCGTTCCGGACGGTCGGCGTTGGGCTGCGCACCGCGCTGCGGCGCGGCCTGCCGCTCCGCGTCACCTGCCCGCAGTCGTGCGACGCGAGCGCGACGGCCCGCATCGGCGCGGGGACCGCGCGGCGCAACCGGCTCGGCCGGCGCGCGATGGTGGTCGGGCGCGGGCGGCTGGACGCCGTGGAGGCCGGGCGCACCGCGACGCTGACCGTCCGCTTCACCGAGCGGGCCCGGCGGCGGCTGCGTCGCGCCCGGCGCGTGGAGCTCGCCGTGACGGTCGCATTCGCCACCGCCGACGGCACGGCGACGCAGGCCCGGCGGGTCGCGCTGAACCGCTGAACGCACCGGACGGGGGTCCGCCGCACGGGCGGCGGACCCCCGTCCCGCGAACGCGATGGACCGCCACTTGCAGGGATCTTGCGCCCGGCGGAGTACCATTCGCATGTGGCGTTCCGCGACAGCTGGCACCGCGCGCTCGTGTACTTCGGCCTCGCCGAGGAGCGAGACGCCTACGACGAGGACGAGCCGTACGAGCCCGAGCAGGAGCTCGAGGAGCGCTACCGCGAGCGCCCGAACGTCCGGCGGCTGAGCACCCGCCGCCGGCGCGACGACTTCGACGACATCTTCGCCGACGACGAGCCGCCGACGCGGTCCTCGCCCCCGCTGCGCGCGGTGGGCGGCGGGCGCGGCTCCGGCGGCCGCGCCAACGGCGGCCCGGTGCGCATGCACCTGGTCATCCCGAAGTCGTTCAACGACGCCCAGCAGGTGGCGGACAAGTTCAAGGACGAGGTGCCGGTCGTGCTCAACCTCCAGAGCACCGACACCGACCTGTCCAAGCGCCTGATCGACTTCGCCTCCGGCCTCACCTACGCGCTGGACGGCGGCATGCAGCGCGTGGCCGACCGCGTGTTCATGCTGACCCCGCGCAACGTCGAGATCTCGGCGGAGGAGCGGGCCCAGCTGATCGAGAAGGGCTTCTTCAACCAGTCGTAGCGGGGCCCGGCCGGAGCGCCTCGTATGCTGCCCGGCTGATGCAGGTCGGTCTCATCGGCTCCGGGAACATGGCGCGCGGCATGGCACGCGGCTGGGGCCGGCCCGTGCTCTGCACCGACGTGCTGCCCGAGCGCGCGCAGGCGCTGGCCGACGAGGTGGGCGGCGAGGCCGTCGCCACCAACGCCGAGCTCGCGGGCCGCGCCGACCTCGTCGTGCTCTGACACAAGCCGCCGCAGCTCGAGGGGGTGGCCGCCGAGGTCGCGCCGCACGCCAAGGCGGTCGCGTCGATCCTCGGCGCGGTGCCGCTGGAGCGCCTGCGGGCCGCCTACCCCGATCGGCCGGTCTTCCGCTTCCTGCCGTCCACGCCCGTCGAGATCCGCGAGGGCGTCGTCGTGCGCGCCGCCGACGCGCCGCAGGAGCGCGACGCGGAGGTCGAGGCGCTGTTCGCCGAGCTCGGCCTGCTCGTGACCGTCGACGACAAGCTCGTGGACGCGGCGATGGGGCTGATGAGCTGCGCGCCCGCGTACGTGGCGCTGCTGGCCGAGGCGCACCCGACGCGGCCGCCCAGATGGTGGTCCAGACCTTCGCCGGCACGGCCGAGCTGCTGCGCCGGCGCGGCTACGACACGCTGGCCGTGCGGCGCGAGGTCACCTCGCCCGGCGGCTCCACCGCCCGCGGCCTGGCCGCGCTGGAGCGGGCGGGCGTGCGGGCCGCGTTCCACGACGCCATCGACGCGGTGCTGGAGGCCTGATGCCGTTCGTCCTCGCGGACACCCGGGTGCAGATCGCCGACTTCCTGTCGGCGCTCATCACGGTGTACTCGATCATCATCATCGCCTACATCTTCAGCCAGCTGTTCTTCGGCTTCGGCGGCCGCGTGCCCTACGCGCGGTGGTCGAGCGCGCTGCTGGGCTTCCTGCGCGACGTGTCCGAGCCGTACCTGTCGATCTTCCGCCGCTTCATCCCGCCGATCGGCCCGCTGGACCTCAGCCCGATGGTCGCGCTGTTCGTCCTCTACATCGTCGGCGGGATCGTGGTCGAAGCGATCCGGCCTTGACCGTCCGAGGGCGCGCGTGGGCCCGCGCCCTGCTGGTCGTCGGCGGGGTCGTGGCGCTGGACCAGGTCACCAAGGCGCTGGTCCGCGGCGGCATCGCCCGCGGCGAGGAGGACCCCGTCCTGCCCGCGGTCAAGCTCGTGCACGTCCGCAACGAGGGCGTGGCCTTCGGCGCCTTCAGCGGCGGCGGCATCATCGTCGTCGTGCTCGTCGCCGCCGCGCTGGCCGCGCTGCTGGCCTACTTCGCGACCCACGCCGACCGGCCGCTGATCTGGCTGCCCACCGGCCTGCTGCTCGGCGGCGCCCTGGGCAACATCATCGACCGCGTGCGCGACGGCGCGGTGACCGACTTCATCAAGCTGCCGCACTGGCCGGCGTTCAACGTCGCCGACATCGCGATCACCGTCGGCGTGCTCGCGCTGCTCTACGTCCTCGAGCGGTCCGACCGCGACGATGCGCCTGCAGGCCGGGCCGCCTGACGCCGGCGCGCGGCTGGACGCGTTCCTGGCCGAGCCGCTCGGGTCGCGCTCGCGGGCGCAGCGGCTCATCGACGAGGGCGCGGTCACCGTCGACGGGCGCGTGGTCGCCAAGCGCCACAAGCTGGCCGAGGGCGAGGTCGTCGAGGTGCAGCTGCGCGACGTCGTCCCGCCGCAGGACGTCGCGGCCAACGTCGACTACGACGTGCCCTACGAGGACGAGCACCTGCTCGTCGTCGACAAGCCCGCCGGCGTGGTCGTGCACCCCGCGCGCGGCCACCAGACCGGCACGCTGGCCCAGGCGCTGGCCGGCGTCGCGGAGGGCGGGGAGGACGCGTGGCGGGCGGGCATCGTCCACCGGCTGGACCGCGACACCTCCGGGCTGCTGGTCGTCGCCAAGACGGAGGCGGTGCACGCGGCGCTCAAGGACGCCCTGCAGCGCCGCGAGGTCACGCGCGAGTACCTCGCGCTCGTCGAGGGCCGGCCGCCGGCGCGCACCGGCACCATCGACGCGCCGATCGGCCGCGACCGCCGCGTGCGCACGCGGATGTCCACCGACACCGACGAGCCGCGCCACGCGGTCACCCACTTCGAGATCGCCGAGGCGCT
>JACRMD010000169.1 GCA_016215085.1 Solirubrobacterales bacterium
CCGCGAGCTGCCGGCGGAGCACGTCGCCGGTGAGCTCCTTGACCTCGTGCACGTCGGCGTCGTCGCGCCAGTCCGCCGTGTAGCGGTAGCCCCACTTGGAGCCCACGGTCACCGCGCCGGGCGCGATCCCCCGGTCGCGCAGCCAGTCGCCGAGGAAGTCCTCGGCCCGGCCGTAGGAGCGCGCCGCGTCGAAGTAGCGCACCCCGGCGGCCAGCGCGGCGTCGAGGACGTCGAAGGTCCGTGCGCGCAGCGCCGCGACGCTGCGGTCCTCGCCGAGCGCCGCGGCGTGCCCCAGGTTGATGTAGGCGGGCCGTCCCAGCGCCGCGAGGCCGAGGCCGAGGGCGGTCGCCTCCAGGCCGCTGCGGCCCAGCGCCACGGTGGGGATCGCCGCGCTCATCCGAGCGCGTGCGACGACTCCGCCGCCCCTTCGCCCAGCACCGCCTCGACGAGCCCCTCGGCGGCGGCCGCCGCGGCCAGCAGGACCGGCGGGCGGCGCTCGAGCTGGCCGACCACCTCGGTGCCCGCGGGCGGGCGGAGGCCGAGCACGTGCGGCGGCTCGTCGCCCGGCGACGCGGAGCGCCGCGCGATGTCCTCCACGAGCAGCTCGTACTCGCCGGCGCGCTCGCGCCAGCGGCGCTCGAGCACCGGGTTGATGCCGCGCAGGTGGCGCTCGATCAGGCGCTCGGCGACCCGCGATCCGGTCGAGCGGGGCACGCCGTAGGGCCGCGTCTGCAGCACCAGGACGTGCGTGGCCCCGAGGTCGAGCGCGGTCTGCAGCGGCACGGGCTCGGCCAGGGCCCCGTCGATGAAGCGCCGCCCGTCGATCTCCACCGGGCGCCCGCCGAACAGCGGCATGCGCATCGTGGCCATGAGCGCCTGCCAGAGCTGCTCGCGCGTGCGCAGGTCGGTGAACGTCGCCCCCTCGGCCGTGTCGACGTCGACCGCCACGCAGACCAGCGGCGCCAGCGTCGCGATCGCCCGCGCCTCGGCCTCCGGGTCGGCGGCGCCGTCGGGCCCCAGGTTGGTCGCGGCGTAGGTCAGCAGGAAGCGCAGGTCCACGGCGGGGCGGCCGATGAGCAGCCGCGCCGGGTTGATGAACTCGCGCGAGGCGAGGGGGCCGGCGTAGACGCCGGGCCCCTGTCCCGCGACCCCGGCGAGCAGGCCGGCGCCGTTGAGCGCGCCCGCGGACGAGCCGACCACGAGGTCGAAGGCGTCGGCGAGCCCGAGCCGCTCCAGCGCCGCCGTCATCCCCGCGGACACGACGCCGCGCATGCCGCCGCCCTCGATCACGAGCGCGACCCGGTGCGGATCGCTCCGCGCCTCCCGCGTCGAGCGCTCGTCGCGCCGGGCGCGCAGGACGTCCACGACGGGGTGCAGGTCGGCGGCCATCGGTCCTCCAGTAAAGCGGTCGCGCTGCGACGATGCGCGGATGAGCAGCGACGTGCGCGTCTGCCCGCACTGCGGCGAGCCTCCGGGCTCCGGGGTCTTCTGCGCCGCCTGCGGGCGCAACCTGTCCGCGGTCGAGCGCCTGCCCACGCGCGCGGCGTGGGAGGCCGAGCACGCCGGGCCGGCGCCGTCCGGGCTTCCGGTCGAGGAGCGCTGCGGCGCCGCGACCGCGGCGTTCCTGGAGGCCATGCGCGCGGCCGGCAACCCCGGGACCGAGCGCCTCCAGGCGCCGCGGCGCAGGCTGCTCGGGCGGACGCCCGGCGTCACCGGGTGGATCGTGCGGCCGGTCGACCGCGACGACGACGTGCGCCCCCGCCGCTACGCCCCGGGCCTGTTCCTGGGCGTGACCGGCGAGTTCCACCAGCTCGACAGCGAGCTGCGCGGCTGGGGGCAGCGCGACTTCCCCCAGTACCACCATACCGTCGGCGAGGAGCCGGTCCCGATGCCGGCCGACGAGCGCCTCCCGGGCGAGCTGGCCGCGGTCCTGCGGGCCAACGGCGTCGAGGCGGAGCACGTCGCCGGCACGTAGGCTGCCGGCATGGCAGCCACGGTCATCAACGGCCTCGACGAGCTCCGGTCGCGCGTGGGCGAGGAGCTCGGCGTGAGCGACTGGTACGAGATCACCCAGGAGGGCGTCGACGCCTTCGCCGAGTCCACCAAGGACTTCCAGTGGATCCACGTCGATCCCGAGCGCGCGAAGGACACGCCCTTCGGCGGCACGATCGCGCACGGCCTCTACACGCTCTCGCTGGGCCCGATGTTCTCCTACGACATGTTCACCATCGAGGGCATCGCCTTCGGCCTGAACTACGGCTACAACAAGGTCCGCTTCCCCGCGCCGCTGCCGACCGGCTCGAAGGTGCGGATGCGCGCGACGCTCTCGCAGGTGGACGAGATCCCGGGCGGCGCGCAGTTCACGATCACGCAGACCTTCGAGCGCGAGGGCGGCGACAAGCCGGTCTGCGTCGCCGAGTCGGTCTCCCGCGTCTACGCGGGATGAGCCTCTCCCTCGGCCTCAACACGGGCTACTGGGGCGCCGGGCCGCCGCCCGGCGCGCTGGAGGCCGTGCTCGAGGCCGAGCGGCTGGGCTTCGACTCGGTCTGGACGGCCGAGGCCTACGGGTCGGACGCGCTGACGCCGCTGGCGTGGTGGGGCTCGCAGACGACGAAGGTGCGGCTGGGCACCGCGGTGCTGCAGATGAGCGCGCGCCGGCCCACGGCGACCGCGATGGCCGCGATGACGCTCGACCACCTCAGCGGCGGGCGCTTCGTCTGCGGGCTGGGCGTCAGCGGGCCGCAGGTCGTCGAGGGCTGGTACGGCGAGCCATTCGCCAAGCCGCTGGCCCGCACGCGCGAGTACGTGTCGATCATCCGCGACGTGTGCGCCCGCGCCGGCCGCGTGACCGCGCCCGGCCCGCACTACCCGCTGCCGCTGGGTGTGCGGGAGGGCACGGGCCTGGGCAAGCCGCTGCGCTCGACGCTGCACCCGGTGCGCGAGCGCATCCCGGTCATGCTCGGCGCGGAGGGCCCCAGGAACATCGCCCTGACCGCCGAGATCGCCGACGGGTGGCTGGCGCTGTTCTACTCGCCCCACCACGAGGACCTCTACGCGCCGCGGCTGGAGGAGGGCTTCGCCCGGCGCGAGGGCGGCCGGCCCGCGGGCTTCGAGGTCCTCGCGACGGTGCCGCTCATCGTGCACGACGACGTCGAGGCGGCGGCCGACATGCTGCGCCCGATGTACGCCCTGTACTTCGGGGGCATGGGCGCCAAGGAGAAGAACTTCCACCACGACGTCCCGGTGCGCATGGGCTACGAGGCCGAGGCCAAGCGGATCCAGGAGCTCTACCTCGAGGGTCGCAAGGACGAGGCCGCCGCCGCGGTGCCGACGAGGCTCGTCGAGCAGCTCGCCCTCATCGGCCCGGCGGACAAGGTCCGCCACGACCTCGAGGCCTGGCGGGACTCGAGCGTCACCACGCTCCTGGTCGGCGGCACGCCCGAGATGCTGCGCCAGGCGGCCGAGCTGGTGCTCGGCTAACCGGCGCACCAACGCACCGGAACCCCTTCCCGGACGTCCGTCCACGGGCGCCCGGTTATGTGACCACCCGCCGTCGCCGCGGTCGATCTCCCGGGCTGTCGGCGGCCCCGCGCCCGAACCTCCGGACGGGCCTGCGCCGGGCCGCCACCGCCCCCACCCTTCCCCTGGAGATCCCGCATGCCCCTGCTTGTCAGGACGCCCCGCGTCCCGCACGCCCCTGCGCGCCGTCGCGCGCTCGCCGCCGCCGCCGCCGTCCTGGGCCTGGCGCTCACGGCACCCGGCGCGGCCGATGCCGCGACGCTGCACGTCGCCCCGGCCGGCTGCGACGACACGCGCACCGCCGCGGTCGCGACCTCGCCGTCCACGCCCCTGTGCTCGATCCCGCGCGCCTGGGCCCTGGCGGCGCCGGGCGACGTCGTCGCCGTCCACGACGGCAGCTACCCGGCCGCGTCGCTCACGGGCGGCACCTCGCGCACGGCCCCCGTCACGATCGCCGCCGCGCCGGGTGCGCTGCCGCGCATCGCCGGCCTGCGCCTGGCCGGCACGAGCAAGGTCGTGCTCGACCACCTCGACCTTTCCGGCCTGCTCGACGTCGACCTCGGCACGTCGTCGGTCACCGTCCGCGCGTCGAACCTGCGCAACGGCATGGCGCTCGAGGAGGGCGTGCGCGACGTCCTCGTGGAGAGCAGCTGGATCACCTCGCCGACGAGCATGGGCATCCACTGGTCCACCGACGCCAGCCGGCCGGCGATCGAGGACGTGACGATCCGCCGCACGCGCTTCCAGGACGTCGGCGTCGTCGCGATCAACGCCCGCAACTTCCGCAATGTCGTCATCGAGGACAACGAGTTCGTCGGCACGCACTCGTGGGACGGGATCCGCCACACCGACGTGATCCGCACCTACGCCGGCGGCCGCGGCCTCTTCGTCCGCCGCAACTTCATCCACGACAACGCGGCCCAGGGCTTCTTCATCAAGGACGGCAAGGTCAGCGACGCCGTCCTCGAGGACAACGTCATCGTCCGCACCGACAAGCACTACGCGGTCAACGTCTACAACGTCGACGGCATCCGCGTGGCCAACAACACCATCGCCGACAACTACGGCAGCGTCGCGTTCAACGGGACGGCGACGAACGCCGAGTTCGTGAACAACATCAGCCACAGCCTGCTGGTGCCCGGCACCGTGTCGTGGCTGCGCGAGGACTACAACGTGCTCCCCGGCCGCGGCGGCACCGGACCCAACGAGATCCGCGCCACGCCGCTGTTCGTCGACCCGGCCGCACGCGACTACCGGCTCGCGGCGACGAGCCCCGGGGTCGGCACCGGCCTCGCGGCCGAGCTGTCGCCAATCGACATCCAGCGCGTCGCGCGCACCGGGGTCGCGGGGCTGCTCGACGGCCGCCCCGTCACCGGCCTGGGCGCGTACGGCACCGCCGGCACGAGCGGCGCGCCGCCGTGGCCCGCGCCGGGCGTCGTCGTGCCGCAGGAGCCGGTCGGGCCCGCGCCGGCGTTCGACGGCCTCACCCTCGACGCGCCGTCGCTCACCTGGTCGTCGAGCAGCGTCTACGTCCGGGCCCGGTGCTCGCTCGCCTGCATCGTCCGCGCCACGAACGTCACGCCGGGCGTGACCCAGACCGCGCGGACGGCGACGCTGGCCGCCGGCGCCGAGGGGACGCTGCGCATCCCGGTCGACCGCCGCGAGCTGCGGGCGATCGCCGGCGGGGCCTCGACGGTCACGCTCACCATCGCCGTCGCGGCCTCGACGGCCGACGGGAAGCGGGCGAGCAGGACGCTGAGCCTGCCGGTGGCGCTCTAGGCGGGCAACGCGCGGCCGGTCGCGAGCTCCTCCTGGACCTCGCGACCGAGCCGCCGCGCGACCTCGCGCGCCACGTCGAGGAGCCCCACGATGGTGCCCGCGTCCTCGTGGTGGCCGTCGACGTGGACGACGAGCACGCCGCCGGCGACCTCGAGCTGCGGGCGCAGCGGGTGGCCGGCGAGCCACAGGATGAGCGTCGGCGTGAAGAGCTCGCGCAGCTGCACCGGGTCGTGCTCGACCGAGCAGCGCACGTCGTAGCGCGCCGCCAGGTCGGCGGACTCCAGCGAGACCGCCCGCGTGCGCGGCGGCGTGGGCCACGCGCAGCCGCGGCGGCGCACGTAGACGCCGGGGAAGAGCGACATCGTCAGCGGGAGGTCGACGACGGCGATCGTCGCCCGGCCCAGCACCTCGTCCTCGCCCCGCCGGACGGTGAAGAGGCCCGCGCCGGCGTCGCGGCCGGTCAGCCAGTGGTCGCAGCGGCGCGTGCTGCCGGCGGCCAGCAGCGGCGTCATCGGCAGCAGCTGCGTGGCGCCGACGTAGGACATGCCGAGGCTGCGGGCCAGCCCGCTCCAGAAGTCGAACCGGGCCCGCCGCGCGGCGTCGGCGATGCAGAGCGCGAGCACGACCGCCACCCACGCCACCGGGGCGAGCAGCGCCCAGCGCAGCCCGCCGGCGGCGGCGCCCGCGACGACCATGGTCGCGCCGCCGAGCACCGAGGCGTACGCGAACGCGGTGGTGCGCAGCGCGGCGCGGAGGTGCCGCGTGCGGGTCGCGGTGGCGGAGAGGGGCGGCGTCAAGCGGCGAACGCGACCTGCGGCACCTGCCGCTCGCGCGTGCTGTCCAGCTCGAAGTACGGGCGGTCCGGGAAGTCGCCCAGCGGGACGACGAGCATCGCCGGGAACGACTGCTTGCGCGTGAGGAAGTGGCGGACGTCGGCGTTGTAGATCCGCCGGCCGGCCTGGATCTCGTCCTCGAGCTCGGCGAGCTGGGCCTGCAGCCGCGAGAACGCCTCGACCGCGCGCAGCGCCGGGTACTGCTCGGCGAGCGCGGTGACCAGGCCCAGCGAGGCGCCGAGCTCGCGCTCGGCCTTGGCGCGCTCGAACGGCGTCGTCGCGCTCATCGCGCGGGCGCGGGCGTCGGTGACCCGGGCGAGCGTCGCCTGCTCGTGCTCGGCGTAGCCGCGCACCGTCTCGACGAGGTTGGGCACGAGGTCGTGGCGGCGCTTGAGCTGGACGTCCACGCCGCTCCACGCCTCGTCGCAGCGGTTGCGGGCGGCGACCAGCGCGTTGTAGGCGAGCACCGCCCACACCGCGGCGAGCGCGAGGACGGCGAGCAGGGCGTACACAGCGGTCATCTCACCGGGGTGATCGGCAGGCGCGCGTCGCACTTGGAGCCCGGCGCGCCGCGGGCTGGACGTCCGCCCGAGGCCCGCCGCAGGCTCTGGGATCATTCCGGGCCCATGCGTGAACGCCTGACCGCCGAGCTGGACGCCGCGACCGCCGAGCTGCGGGCGCACATGGCCTCGTGGGAGTACGCCTTCGCGATGGGCTCCAGCCACCACGGCGGCAGCGAGCACCCGACGCACTGGCTGACGCGCGACCGCACGGAGCGGTTGCGGGCCCGCTGCCGTGACCTGCGCGCGCAGCTCGCCGAGCTCGATCCCGGTACGCCGTGATCCGGTCGTCGCCCGCCTGACGCGGGCGCTGGCGCCCCAGGACCACAGGCGTAGCCTCAGGCTCGCAGGAGGCGCCGCGGCGCGCACCTCAGCACGCGCTTCGTGGGCGCCGAACGTCCACGACGTCAGAGAGGCGGCAGGACATGGCTGACAACCGCGGCGTGGCCTACATGGGGCCGGGCCAGGTGGAGGTGCAGGGCATCGACTACCCGACGTTCGAGCTGCAGGACGGCCCGGGGGTCAACCCGGCCAACGTCGGGCGCAAGCTCCCCCACGCGGCGATCCTCCGCGTGGTGTCGACGAACATCTGCGGGTCCGACCAGCACATGGTCCGGGGCCGCACGACGGCGCCCAAGGGGCTCATCCTCGGCCACGAGATCACCGGCGAGGTGATCGAGGCCGGGCCGGGCGTGGAGTTCATCAAGGAGGGCGACCTCGTGTCGGTCCCCTTCAACATCGCGTGCGGCCGCTGCCGCATGTGCAAGGAGGGCCACACGGGCGTCTGCCTCAACGTCAACCCCGACCGGCCGGGCTCGGCGTACGGCTACGTCGACATGGGCGGCTGGGTCGGCGGCCAGGCCGAGTACGCGCTCGTGCCGTACGCGGACTGGAACCTCCTGAAGTTCCCCGACAAGGACCAGGCGATGGAGAAGATCCTCGACCTGACCATGTTGTCGGACATCTTCCCGACGGGCTACCACGGCGCCTACACCGCCGGCGTGACCTCGGGGTCGACGGTCTACGTCGCGGGCGCGGGCCCGGTGGGCCTGGCGGCCGCCTACTCGGCGCTGCTGCTCGGGGCGGCCGTCGTCATCGTCGGCGACCTCATCCCGGAGCGCCTGGAGCAGGCGCGAAGCTTCGGGTGCGAGGCGATCGACATCAGCAAGGGCGACCCGAAGGACCAGATCGAGCAGATCCTCGGCGAGCCGGTCGTCGACGCGGCGGTCGACGCGGTCGGGTTCGAGGCGCGCGGCCACGGAGGCGACGCCGACCACGAGGCGCCGGCGACGGTGCTCAACTCGCTGATGGACGTGACCCGGGCGGCCGGCCGGCTCGGCATCCCGGGCCTGTACGTCACCGAGGACCCCGGCGGCATCGACGACGCGGCCAAGCACGGGTCGCTCTCGCTGCGGCTCGGCCTCGGCTGGGCGAAGTCCCTGAGCTTCACCACGGGCCAGTGCCCGGTGATGCGCTACCACCGGCTGCTGATGCAGATGATCCTCAACGACCGCGCGCAGATCGCGAAGGCGGTCAACGCGACGGTCATCGGGCTCGACGAGGCGCCACAGGGCTACAAGGACTTCGACTCCGGCGCGGCCAAGAAGTTCGTGCTCGACCCGCACGGCCTGGTTCGCAGCTGACGCGTGGTCCGGGGACGTCGCGCCCGCCGCGAAGGCGGGCGCGGCGCCTCAGCGCACGCGCACGGCGGGGCCCGCCACGTCGCCCCAGACGACGCGGTAGGTCCCGTGGGTGGGCACGTCGGCGACGTAGCGGCCGCCACGGCCCACGGTCGCCTCGCCCACGGTGCGCCAGCGGCGGCCGTCGCGGCGCTGCACGCGCAGCCGGGCGCCCGCCCTCGCGCGGTCGATCCTCCCGCGCAGCTCCATGCCCGGCCGGGCCGCGGCGGCGGCCGGCTCGACGCCGCCGGTGCCGTCGTCGGCCGGCTCCTGGTCGGCGGGCGGGTCCTGCTTCTTCTCGGCGTCCGAGGAGACGTACGTGAACGTCGCCCACGTGTCGTTGAGGCCGAGCCGCGCGCGCAGCTGCGGGCCGGTGACCTGCGTCACCCCGCCCGTGCCGACGACCTCGGCGCGCACGACGCGCGGCGAGACGCCGCGCTGGGTCACCTTGATGCCGCGGAAGCTGCCGCGCACGAAGCCGCGCAGCTTCGCCTGCGCCTGGCGGGCGGTCAGCCGGATGGGGCCCCAGGTGTGCTTGGGCGACGCGTCGTCGAACGGGTCGTCGACGCCGCGCAGCCACAGCTTGGGCAGCGAGCCGATGAACGAGTTCTCGACGTTCTCGGTGTGACCGCCGGAGGTCGAGAAGAAGTAGGTGACGACCGGCGTGCCGCTCTGGGTGACGACCTCGCCGCTGGTGTCGCGCACCGCCGCGTCGGTCGACGGGAACTCGGCGGCGACGCCCTTGTACATCTGCGAGCGCACGTCGGCGTACTGGTCGAACGCCTGGCCGCCCGCCCGCGTCGTGATCGCGTAGGTGCGCGCGGCGACGGCCTGCGCGCGCAGCGCGTCGGCGGGCCAGCTCGCGGGGCTCTCGGCGGAGATCACGCCGCGGACGTAGTCCTCGAGCGCGAGCGCGTTGACCGCCATCACGCCGCTGCCGCTGGGCCGGACCTCCAGCGCACCGCGGTAGCGCCCGCTCGTCACGCCGTTGGCCGCGCGGCCCTTGAGCACGAACGCGGCCCCGCGCGGGGGCGCGAGGCGCAGTGGCGCGTCGGCGGTCAGCAGCTTGCGACCGCGCGGCGACCACAGCGCCACGCGCCCGCCGGAGCGCGTCACGGAGTAGGTGCTCACCGGGTTGAGCTTCTTCTGGCCGGCCGCCGCCATCCCGGTGACGACGGCGCGCCGGCCGCCCTGCAGCAGGACGCGCACGGTGGGCGCGGGCGACAGCGTCTTGAGCGCCGTGTCCTGGTAGTAGCGGGAGAGGATGTCGCGGTAGCCGAAGCCGTGCTGGGCGTAGCCGTAGGCGCCGTACTGGCTCATGCCGATGCCGTGGCCGTAGCCGCGGCCCTTGATGACCAGGCGGCTCGCGGCGTCGGCGGCGGGCGCGGCGGCGAGCGTCGCGAGCAGGACGGCGGTGATGGCGGGGGCGGATCGGCGCATCGCTTGAGAGCAACACCTCGTGGCGGGAGGAGGTGCGGTGTCGGGTTTAGGGTAGAGAGGCGGCATGGGTTCGCGCAGAGCTTCCGACCTGTTCGTCGAGTGCCTCGAGGCGGAGGGCGTCAAGTACGTCTTCGGCATCCCGGGCGAGGAGACGCTGGACCTCAACCAGTCCCTGGCGAACTCCTCGGTCTCGTTCATCCCCGTTCGCCACGAGCAGGGCGGGGCCTACATGGCCGACATGTACGGCCGGCTGACGGGGCGGGCCGGTGTCTGCCTGGGGACGCTCGGGCCGGGCGCGATGAACCTCGTCACCGCGATCGGCGACGCGTTCCTGGACCGCGCGCCGCTCGTCGCGCTCACCGGGCAGGCCGACCTCGAGCGGATGCACAAGGAGAGCCACCAGTTCATCGACCTCGTCGAGCTCTTCCGCCCGATCACGAAGTGGAACGCGCGCGTGACCAGCCCGGAGATCATCCCCGAGGTCGTCCGCAAGGCCTTCAAGGTCGCGGAGTCCGAGAAGCCGGGGGCGACGCACCTCGAGCTGCCCGAGGACGTCATGGCCGAGCAGGTCGACGCGCAGCCGCTCCCACGCCGGCGGCCCGTCAAGCCCGAGCCGAGCGCCCGCGAGCTGCTCAAGGCGGCCGACCTCATCCGCAACGCCATCAACCCGGTCGCGCTGGCCGGCAACGGCGTCGTGCGGGCCGGGGCGGCGCCCGCGCTGCGCGAGTTCACGCGCGCGACCGGCATCGCCGTGGCCGAGACCTTCATGGGCAAGGGCGTCGTCGACTACGAGGACCCGCGCGCGCTGGGCACCGTCGGGCTGCAGGCCCACGACTACGCGATGGCCGGCTTCGACGACGCCGACGTGGTGATCGCCATCGGCTACGACCTCGTCGAGCACGCGCCCAAGCACTGGAACCCGCGCAAGGACAAGAAGATCGTCGTCCTGGACTCCGAGCCCGCGGAGATCGACGAGTTCTTCACGCCCGAGGTCGAGCTCGTCGGCGACATCTACCACGTGCTCACGCGGCTGGCCGAGGAGTGCCGCGACGTCCCGCACTCCGGCGGCTCGCAGCGGCTGCGCGACGTCGTGCTCGGGCGCTTCCAGGCCGCCCGCGACGACGCCCAGTTCCCGATGCAGCCGCCGCGGGTGCTGTGGGAGATCCGCGACGCGCTGCGCCCGGAGGACATCCTCATCTCCGACGTGGGGCTCCACAAGCTGTGGATCGGCCGGATGTTCCCCGCCCATGAGCCCAACACGGTGATGATCGCCAACGGCCTGGCGGGCATGGGCTTCGCGGTGCCGTGCGCGGTCGCGGCCAAGCTCGTGCACCCCGAGCGCCGGGTGGTGACGGTCAACGGCGACGGCGGGTTCCTCATGAACTGCCAGGAGCTCGAGACGGCGATGCGGCTCAAGACGCCGTTCGTGAACGTCATCTGGGAGAACCGCCAGTTCGGCTCGATCGTCTGGAAGCAGGACAAGAAGTTCGGCGAGCACTTCGGCACCGACTTCACGAACCCCGACTTCGTCAAGCTCGCCGAGTCCTTCGGCCTGCCGGCCTGGCGCTGCGAGGCGGTCGAGGACTTCGGCAAGCACCTGCGCCACGCGCTCACGCTCGACGTGCCGAGCCTCATCGTCGTGCCGATCGACTACTCGATCGACGTGGCGATCTCCGAGGAGCTCGGCGCGGAGACCGTCGCCAACACGTAGCGGCGCCGTGGGCCGACGGGCGCCGGAATGGCGCACCGCAGGAGGGGTACGGTAGGGCCATGGCTGCCACCGCTGAAGACCGCGTCGTCGAGACCGTCCCCCACAAGCTCTACATCGCCGGCGAGTGGCGCGACGGCGGCGAGGGCGGGACGCTGCCCGTCGAGGACCCCGCCACGGGCGAGGTGCTCTGCGAGGTGGCCGACGCCACGAACGCCGACGCCAACGCCGCGCTGGGCGCCGCCCACGGCGCCTTCCAGACCTGGCGCAACGTCGCGCCGCGCGAGCGCGCCGACGTGCTGCGCCGCGCCTACGACCTGATGATGGAGCGCCAGGACGACCTGGCGCTGCTCATGACGCTCGAGATGGGCAAGCCGCTGTCCGAGTCGGCCGGCGAGATCGTCTACGCCGCCAACTTCTTCCGCTGGTACGCGGAGGAGGCGGTGCGCGTCAACGGGCGCTTCACGGTCAACGAGAACGGCAAGGGCCGCGTGCTCACGCTGCGCCAGCCGGTCGGGCCGTGCGTGTTCATCACGCCGTGGAACTTCCCGATGGCCATGGGCACGCGCAAGGTCGGCCCGGCGATCGCCGCCGGCTGCACCTGCGTCGTCAAGCCGGCCAAGCAGACGCCGCTGTCGATGCTCGCCATGGCGCAGATCCTCGAGGAGGCCGGCCTGCCCGGCGGCGTGGTCAACATCATCACGGCGAAGTCCTCGGGCTCCGTGATGGAGCCGCTGATCAAGGACCCGCGCACGCGCAAGCTGTCGTTCACCGGGTCCACCGAGGTCGGCAAGAAGCTCATCGCCCAGGGCGCCGACCAGGTGCTGCGCATGTCGATGGAGCTGGGCGGCAACGCGCCGTTCCTCGTCTTCGAGGACGCCGACCTCGACCTCGCCGTCGAGGGCGCGCTGCTGGCCAAGATGCGCAACATCGGCGAGGCGTGCACGAGCGCCAACCGCTTCCACGTCCACGAGTCGGTCGCCGGCGACTTCGCCCAGCGGCTCGCCGCGCGCATGGGCGACCTGAAGATCGGCCGCGGGACCGACCCGGACAACAAGGTCGGGCCGCTCATCGACGACGACCAGCGCGGCAAGGTCGCGGGCCTCGTCGAGGACGCGGTCAGCAAGGGCGCGACGGTCGCCGTCGGCGGCAACCGCGTCGACGGCCCGGGCTACTTCTACGAGCCGACCGTGCTCACCGACGTGCCCGACTCGGCCGACCTGCTCAAGGAGGAGATCTTCGGCCCGGTCGCGCCGATCAAGGGCTTCTCCTCCGAGGAGGAGGCGATCCGCTGGGCCAACGACACCGAGTACGGCCTGGTCGCCTACGCCTTCACCCAGGACATCTCGCGCGCCTTCCGCGTCATCGAGCAGCTCGAGACCGGCATGATCGGCTTCAACCAGGGCATGGTCTCCAACGCGGGCGCCCCGTTCGGCGGCGTCAAGCAGTCGGGCTTCGGCCGCGAGGGCGGGCCCGAGGGCCTCGAGGAGTACCTCGAGCACAAGTACGTGGCCATGAACCTGGGCTCGGAGCCCGTCACCCCGTAGGGCTAGCCATCCTCGTCCTCCGCCTCGCCCGTGCGGGCCATGAAGGCGCGCGGGTCGGCGCCGCGGCGGACGAGGCGCAGCGCGACCTGCGCACGCTCGTGCTCGGCCTCCGATGCGTTGGGGCCGGGCGCCGGGGGCGTGCTGCCCGCGCCGTGCACCGACTGCCACAGCAACCGGTCCAGGATCGCCTGGGGCACGAGGTCGACCTCGTCGAACGGCATCGCACGCGACAGCGCCGCGCCCGCCGCGCCCTGCGGGTTGGTCTCGGTCAGCGACTGCTCCGGCACGATCGCGTCGTAGGGCCGGGTGTCGGGCCTGCCGTCGGTGCGGAAGGCGTCGTACATGGGCGTGGCGAGCGCATCGTTGATCGACAGCGGCTCGAGGCCGGCCAGCAGCTCGGCGGTCCGCAGCGCCGAGTACTGGTCGTAGCGGGTGTGCACCGCCGCGCCGTCGGTACGCGCCCACGGCGAGATCACGAACGCCGGCATGCGGTGGGCGTCGACGTGGTCGGCGCCGTCCTGGCTGTCGTCCTCCACGACGATGATCGCGCTCTTCTCCCAGATCGACGAGTGCGAGACCAGGTCGACGATCTGGCCGAGCCCGAGGTCGTTGTCGGCGATGAGCGCCTTCGGGGTCGGCGCGCCGGGCGTCGTGCCGTTGGTGTGGTCGTTGGGCAGGACGAGGTAGTTGAAGGTCGGCACGGAGCCGGCCGCGTCCTGCTGGCGGAACAGCGCGGCGAAGTGGTCGACGCGGCTGGCCGCGCCGGGCGCCGGGACGCCGCCGGCGACGGTCAGGCCGGAGTCGCGGAAGCAGGTGCCGGGCGACGCCTGGCCGCCGAGGCAGCCGATCTGCGCGTTGGTGGGGTAGACGAGGTCGGTGTTCGCCTGCACCGCTGGGTAGGTCTCGCGACCGTCGTCGGCGACCGGCAGCCCGCCGCCCGCGCCCTCGCCGTAGTTGCGGAAGGTCACGCGCTGGCGCACCGCCTGGTCGAAGACGAAGGCCCGCGGGCCGAACGTCACGGGGAAGATCCCCATGTCGAACGCACGCCC
>JACRMD010000170.1 GCA_016215085.1 Solirubrobacterales bacterium
GGCATGACCGGCGGCGTGGGCATCGCCGACGAGTGGACCGGCGACGCCCAGGACCCCGACCACTGGCGCGACACCCACGTGCGCGTCACCGGCCCGATCGTCCGCGGGCTGCAGGGCGCCTTCGCCGAGCACTGGCTCGAGGCCACCGGCCAGGTGCTCGTCGGCCCCGACCACCTGCCCGAGCTCGAGGAGCGCGACGGCGGCGGGCCGATGCAGCTCGTGCGCTCCAAGGCCGGCGTCGGCGACACCAACGTCGAGGCGCTGTACTTCCTCGCCCTGGCCTGAGCCCGCGAGACGCTCGACCTCACGGCGGCCTACTTCGCGCCGCGGCCGGCGTTCACCGAGGCGCTGTGCGACGCCGCGCGCCGCGGCGTGCGGGTGCGCGTGCTGGTGCCCGGCCCGCACATCGACAAGGAGTTCGTCCGCGTCGCCGGGCGCGCGGTCTACGACGAGCTGCTGGCCTGCGGCGTGGAGCTCTACGAGTTCCAGCCGACGATGATCCACGCCAAGACGCTGTGCATCGACGGAGTGTGGTCGTCGGTCGGCTCGGTGAACTTCGACAACCGCTCGTTCCAGCTGCACGACGAGGCCACGCTCTGCGTGCAGTCCGAGGCGTTCGCCGGCAAGCTCACCGAGCAGTTCGAGCACGACCTCGCGCGCGGCGAGCGCATCCGCGAGAGCCGCTGGCAGGACCGCCCGCTCACGCACCGGCTGCGCGAGCGGGCCACGGTGCTCGCGCGCCGCGAGCTGTAGGCGCGGCTAGGAGCCGATGCCGAAGCCGACGCGGTGCTCGTCGCGCTCCACGCGCAGCCAGAGCACGTGCTGGACGTTCAGGCGGACCTGGCCGTCCTCGGCCTCGACGTCGTGCCAGCCCTCGCGGCCGAGGGCCTCGCGGAGCTTGCCGAGCTCGTCGTCGCTGACGCGCAGGGCCAGCGGCGGGCTGGCCTGGAAGCCGATCGAGATGCGCTGGGCCATGGACGGAGCCTAGTGGGCCGCGGGCTCGACGATCTCGGTGAGCACCGACCCGGCGCTGCGCGGGTTCACGAACGCGACCCGCGATCCGCGGATGCCGGTGCGCGGCGCCTGGTCGATGAGCCGCATCCCGGCCGCCTTGAGCTGCTCGAGCGTCGCGTCGATGTCGGTCACCTGGTAGGCGACGTGGTGGATGCCCGGGCCCTTCTTGGCCAGGAACTTGCCCACCGGCGTGTCCGGGCCCAGCGGCGCCAGCAGCTCGACGTGGTTCTCGCCGACGTCGAGGAGCACCGCCTCGACGCCCTGCTCGGTCACCGTCTCGCGGTGGACGAGCGCCATGCCGAAGGTCTCCTCGTAGAGCTTGATCGCGGCGTCGAGGTCCTCGACGGCCACGCCGATGTGGTCGATCCGGGCGAACATGCGGCCCGGAACGGTACCTAGGCGGCGGGCTCGGGCGGGTTCGGGTCCGCGGCGGCCAGCCGCGGGTACTCGGGCCGGCGGCGGCTCACCGGCTCCATGCCGCCCATGATGCGGTCGAGCTCCGCGCGCTCGAGCGTCTCGTGCTCGAGCAGCGCCTGCGCGATCTCCTCGAGCTTGTCGCGGTGCGAGCTGATGAGGTCGTACGCGGCCTTCTGGGCCTCGAACGCCAGCTGCTGCTGCTCCTCGTCGCGGATGCGGCGGGTGACGTCGGAGACGATGTCGGCGTCGAGCACGGCGCGGGCGCTCGGCGTCGCCGTGCCCATGCCGTAGTCGTGGACCATCTTGTGCGTGATCTCGGCGACGCGCTGCAGGTCGCCGGCCGCGCCGGTGGTCACGGCGCCGAAGACGATCGCCTCTGCGACGCGGCCGCCGAGCAGCATCGTGAGCTGGTCGACGAGCTCGTCGCGCGTCTTGAGGTAGCTGTCCTCGTCGGGCAGGTTGAGCACGTAGCCCAGCGCCTGCCCGCGCGGCACGATCGTGATCTTGTGCACGCGGTCGATCGAGGCCGGCAGCTCGCAGCAGAGCGCGTGGCCGGCCTCGTGGTAGGCGACGACCCGCCGCTCGTGGTCGTTGAGCGTGGTGTTGCTCGGCACGCCGGCGATCACGCGGTCCAGCGCGTTCTCGAAGTCCTCCTTGCCGATCGCCATGCCGTCGCGGCGGGCGCAGAAGATCGCAGCCTCGTTGCAGAGGTTGGCCAGCTCGGCGCCGGTGAGCCCGCTGGTCTGCTGGGCGACGAGGTCGAGGTCGACGTCCTCGCGCAGCGGCTTGTTGCGCGTGTGGACCTCGAGGATCGCGCGCCGGCCCTCCACGTCGGGCGGCGAGACGAAGACCTGGCGGTCGAAGCGGCCCGGGCGCAGCAGCGCTGGGTCGAGCTTCTCGAGCAGGTTCGAGGCGGCCATGACGACCAGGCGGCCGGTCGTGGTGAAGCCGTCCATCTCGACGAGCAGCTGGTTGAGCGTCTGCTCGCGCTCGGAGTTGTTGTCGGTGCCGCGGCGGGCGCCGACGGCGTCGAGCTCGTCGATGAAGAGGATCGCGGGCTCGTGCTTGCGGGCCTCGCGGAACAGGCGCCGGATGCGGGCGGCGCCGAGGCCGGCGAACATCTCGACGAACGAGGACGCCGACTGGGAGTAGAAGTGCGCGCCGGACTCGTGGGCGACGGCCTTGGCCAGCAGCGTCTTGCCGGTGCCGGGCGGGCCGTGCAGCAGGACGCCCCGCGGGACGCTCGCGCCGAGCCGCTTGAACTTCTTGGGGTCCTTGAGGAAGTCGACGACCTCCTGGAGCTCGCGCTTGGCCTCCTCGACGCCGGCGATCTCGTCCCACTGGACCTCGACCCCCGCGTCCGGGCTGATCTCCACCGGCTTGGTCTGCGGCATCAGGCGGACCGTGCGCCACATGAAGAACACGACCAGGCCGAACAGCACGATCATGACCAGCGAGCCCCAGGAGTTGACGAACTCCTGGATTGACGTGGAGATCCCTGCCAAAGGCACGTGCACGTCCCTTCCATCGGCCGCACCGGGCACCTCCTTGACGTCCGGTGGACGTGGCCCGCGTCCTCTATGGTCCTGGCGGCAGTGCCGATCGAGCTCCCCCTCGTCACGCCGGTCGAGCCGCGCGAGCGCGCGGACGCACGCCGCAACCGCGAGCGCATCCTGTGCGCCGCCGAGCGCCTCATCCGCGCGCACGGCATCGAGGGCGTCTCGATGGACGACGTCGCCAGCGAGGCGGGCGTCGGCAAGGGCACGCTGTACCGCCGCTTCGGCGACCGCTCCCAGCTGCTCTTCGCGCTGCTCAACGACGAGGAGAGCGGCCTGCAGGAGACGTTCATCCGCGGCGAGCCGCCGCTGGGCCCGGGCGCGCCGCCGCCCGAGCGGCTGCACGCCTTCGGCGACGCGATGATCGACCTGCTCGAGCGCCGCGGCGAGCTGTTCCTGGCCGCCGAGTCCGAGGGCCGGCCCGGCACGCGCTACCTCAGCCGCCCGTACATCGCCTACCGCA
>JACRMD010000171.1 GCA_016215085.1 Solirubrobacterales bacterium
CGCAGCCTCATCGCAGCCGCTCCCACAGCGCGCGGAACTCCGCGGGCGACAGGCGCTCGGCGCGGACGTCCTCGGGGTGGCCGAGCGCGGCCAGCGCCGCGCGGACGCGGTCGCGCGCCTCGCGGTCGCCGCCGGCGACCTGCACCGACCGCGCCAGCGCCTTGCGCCGGTGGGCGAAGGCGTGCTGCACGAGCCGGATGAGCCCGGGGTCCGGAGCCTCGCCGGTGCGCTCGAGCACGACGAGCACCGAGTCGACGTTGGGAACCGGGTGGAAGACCGACCGCGGCACGGCGCGGTGGACGCGCACGTCGGCCGCCAGCTGAGCCAGCACGCTGGGGACGCCGTAGGCGGGCGTGCCGGGCGCGGCGGCCAAGCGCTCGCCGACCTCCTTCTGCACCATCGCGACCCAGCGCGTCACCGCCGGCAGCTCGAAGAGCGTGCGCAGGATCGCCGTCGCCGCGATGCCGTACGGGAGGTTGGCCACCACCTTGGTCGGCGCCGGATCGAGCGCGGCGAGGTCGAGGTCCAGCGCGTCGGCGAGGTGCAGCGTCGTGTTGTCGTAGGGGTCGAGGGCGTCGCGCAGCGGCTCCTCCAGCGCCGCGTCGACCTCGACGACGTGGACGTGCGCCGCGCGCTCGGCCAGGTGCTCGCTCAGCACGCCCAGGCCGCCGCCGATCTCGAGGACGACGTCCTCGGGCGCGAGCCCGGCCGCGCGGTCGATGACCCCGAGGATGTTGGAGTCGATGAGGAAGTTCTGGCCGAGGTCGCGCTTGGGGCGCACGCCGAAGACCCGCAGCCGGCGGAGGCTGGGCTGGGTCGGCAGCGCCGGCGGGTGCGGGGGCTCGGTCACCAGCCGAAGAGCGCCGCGGCGTTGCGCTCGACCACGTGCTCGAGCTGCTCGTAGGTCTGGCCCCGGCGCTCGGCGACGAAGCGCGCCGTGTGGACCACGTACGCCGGCTGGTTGCGCTCCTTGCGCACGACCTGCGGCGTGAGGTACGGAGCGTCGGTCTCGACCAGCAGCCGGTCGTCGGGAACGCGCTCGGCGGCGGCGGCCAGGTCCTCGGCCTTCGGGTAGGTGACGTTGCCGGCGAAGGAGATCCACCAGCCCTCGGCCAGGCACTCGTCCAGGCGGTCGGGCATCGAGAAGCAGTGCAGGACCACCTCGAGGCCGTGCGCGCGCTCACGCAGCGTGCGGATGGTGTCGTCCTCGGCGGCGCGCGTGTGGATGATCAGCGGCTTGCCGAGCGCGCCCGCCAGGTCGATGTGCTGGTGGAACGCGCGCTCCTGGTCGCTGCGCGGGGCGTAGTCGCGGAAGTCGTCCAGGCCGGTCTCGCCGATCGCCACGCAGCGGGCGTGCGCGGCCAGCGCCTCGACCTCGGCCATGTCCGCGTCGTCGAAGCCGGTGGTGTGGTTGGGGTGGCGGCCGATCGCCGCGTGGACCTGCGGGAAGTCCTCCGCCGCGCGCAGCGCGGCGCGGCCGCTCTCGCCGTCCATCCCGATCGTGAGGATGCGCGTGACGCCGGCCGCCTCCGCGTCGCGCACGAGGTCGGCGTCCGGCGGCGCGCACGAGTCGAGGTGGGTGTGGGAGTCGATCACGCGGCGGTCTCGCCCCGGGCCTCGTGCTTGGGGAACAGCGGCGCGAGCTTGTCGACCTGCTCCAGGCCGCCGGCGCCGAACGCCGCGCGCTCGAGGCGCAGGTCGGGTGCGTGCAGCGTCTCGAGCAGCACCCCCATGCGGTCCGGCAGCCACGGGTGCAGGAGCACGGCGACGACGCGCACGCCCTCGACCAGCGAGGCCAGCACGCGGTCGAGGTCGGCCTCGCGGCCCTCCTCCTTGGCGAGCTTCCAGGGCGCCTGCTCGTCGACGTAGCGGTTCAGCCGCCGCACGCGCTTCCAGATCTCCTCCAGCGCGGGCGTGAGCTCACCCCGGTCGAGGTGCGCACTGACCGCCGGGACGAGGCCGGCGAAGTCCGCGGCCAGCGCGTCGTCGAGCGCGACCTGCGGCACCGCGCCGTCGCGGTAGCGCAGGACCATCGACGTGCTGCGGCTGGCGAGGTTGCCGAGGTCGTTGGCGAGCTCGCTGTCGTACCGGCTCTCGAAGTCGGCGGTGGACACCGAGCCGTCCTGTCCGAAGCTGACGTCGCGCAGCACGTAGTAGCGCAGCGCGTCGGCGCCGTAGCGGTCGATGACCTCGAACGGGTCCAGGACGTTGCCCAGCGACTTGGACATCTTGTGCCCGTCCATCAGCAGGTA
>JACRMD010000125.1 GCA_016215085.1 Solirubrobacterales bacterium
AGCGCGGCGAGCTCGGCTGCTACGTGGCGGTCGACCCGCTCAGCGACGGCTCGCTGCGCGTGCGGATGGTCGAGCGGCGCGTCGCGCCCGACCGCGTGGTGACCGACATCCTGGCCGAGCGCGTCTTCGACGCCGCCGAGCCCGGGGCCGTGGCGGGCTCGGCCGAGGTCGTCGCCGAGCTGCGCGAGTGGGCCGGCCGCCGCAACGACGACCGCGGCGCCGCCGAGCAGGAGCGCGCGGGCCGCCGCGAGGACGCCGACGCCGAGCTGGCGGCCCGGCGCCGCGAGGCCGCCGAGCTCGCGCGGATCCTCGGCGGCGCGTAACGCCGCGCGCGCCGCGGCGACTGCCGGGGCATGAGCCCCGAGCTGCCGGCCGAGCAGGAGCGCCTGTGCGCGGAGTCGCCGTGGGACTTCTCCGACCTCAAGGCGCTGTACGTCAACTGCACGCTCAAGCGCTCGCCGGAGGTCTCGCACACGCAGGGCCTCGCCGACCGCTCGATCGCGATCCTCGAGCGCAACGGCGTCGACGTCGAGGTCGTGCGCGCGGTCGACCTCGACATCGCCACCGGCGTGCAGCCCGACATGCGCGAGCACGGCTGGGAGCGCGACGACTGGCCCGAGGTCTTCGCCAAGGTGCTCGACGCCGACATCCTGGTCCTGCTCTCGCCGATCTGGCTCGGCGAGAAGTCCTCGGTGTGCACGAAGGTGATCGAGCGCCTCTACGGCGGCAGCCACCTGCTCAACGAGCAGGGCCAGTACGCGTACTACGGGCGCGTCGGCGGCTGCATCATCACGGGCAACGAGGACGGGGCCAAGCACTGCGCGATGAACATCCTGTACTCGCTGCAGCACCTCGGCTTCCTGATCCCGCCGCAGGCCGACTCGGGCTGGCTGGGGGAGGCGGGGCCGGGGCCGAGCTACCTCGACCCGGGGTCCGGCGGCCCGGGCAACGACTTCACCAACCGCAACACCGCGTTCCTCACGTGGAACCTCCTGCACGCCGCGCGGATGCTCAAGGACGCCGGCGGGATCCCCGCCTACGGCAACCAGCGCTCGGCCTGGGACGCGGGCTGCCGCTTCGACTACCCGAACCCCGAGTACCGCTAGGTCGCGAGCTGGCCGCGGTCGCGGCCGAGGTGCTTGGCGCGGTACAGCGCGCGGTCGGCGCGATCCAGCAGCGCGGCGGCGTCCTCGGCGCCGTCCCAGCAGGCGACGCCCGCCGAGCAGGTCTGGGCGGCGGGCGTGGCGGCGCGCAGGCGCTCGACGAGCGCGAGCGCCTCGTGCTCGTCGCAGCCGGGCAGCGCGAGCGCGAACTCCTCGCCGCCGTAGCGGACCAGCAGGTCGCCGGTGCGCAGGCCGGCCGCCCAGGCGGCCGCGGCCTCCTTGAGCAGCAGGTCGCCGGCCAGGTGGCCGTTGGTGTCGTTGTAGGCCTTGAAGTGGTCGAGGTCCAGCATGGCCACGCACAGCGGCGCGCCGTCGCGCGCGGCGCGCGCCAGCTCGCGGGGCAGCGCCTCCTGCCAGGCGCGGCGGTTGGGCAGGCCGGTCACGAGCGTCACCACCGCCTCGACCGCGAGCAGGGCGAGGACCTCGCGCGGCGGGTCGGCCGGCGCCTCGCCGGGCCAGCGGAAGGCGAGCACGCCCACGGGCCGGTCGTCGCGCAGGACCGGCTGGAACGCCGTCGCGCCCGCGGCGACGAGCTCGCCGGTCGCCAGCGCCCGCGCGGCCGCCGGGTCGGTGGCCTCGGGCGGCGCGTGGCCCGCCGTGGCGGTGGCCCGCAGCGGCCCGGCGGTCGAGGGCTCCGGCAGCGCGACGCCGTGCGCGCCGGTGAGGCGGCCGGCGGCGGCGCAGAGCGTCGGCCGGGCGGCGGCCGGGTCCGACACGCGCGCGAGCTCGTGGGCGGTCTCCGCGACGAGCGCCATCCGCTGCGCGCTGGCGCTCGCCAGCGCCGCCTGCCGGCGCGCCCGCGCCACCAGCACGTCGATGACGAAGCCGGCCACGACGAGCGTCGTGACCGTCGTCAGCCAGCGCGCCTCGGGCGAGCTGCCCGGCTCGCGCACCAGCAGCGCGCCGTAGAGCGCCGCGATGAGCGCGGTGTGCGCCACGGCCTGGCGGCGGGGGAGGAAGAAGAACGCGACCAGCCCGACCCAGATGAACCACAGCGGGTAGTAGCTGACGACCTCGCCGCTGTAGTAGATCGCCCGGGCGATCAGGAGCGACCCGCCGGCCAGCGCCAGGTGCAGCAGCCACGGGCGCACGCGGCGGCCGACGAGCAGCAGGCCGGCGCCGGCGACGTACGCGACCGCGATGTTGGTGTACAGGCCGCCGAGGTCCATCGCCGCCGCGTGCGGCAGCAGGACCGTCAGGAGGCCGATCGTCGCGCCCGCCAGGAACAGCAGGCCCATGACGCGCCCGGCGATCCGCAGGTCCGCGCCGCCGCTCGGGGCGACGCCGTCTGCGGCAGCGTGGGTGGGCGCATCGGACATGCGGCTCTCGCCCGGTGATCGGCGGTCCCCCGGGGCGCTTGAGACCGGTGGTGCGCCCCGTTCGCCCGCCGGGCGCCCGCGATGTGCGAGCCTGGCCCATGCTCGTCGTGGCCGGGGAGAGCCTGGTCGACCTGCTCGTCGACGAGGCGGGCGACGTGACCGCGCGGCCCGGCGGCGCGCCGTTCAACGTGGCCCGGGGCCTGGCCCGCCTGGGCGCCCGCTGCGCGTTCCTCGGCGCGGTGTCGACAGACCCGTTCGGCGCGCTGCTGCGCCGCACGCTGGAGGCCGACGGCGTCGACCTGGCGTGCGTCGTCGCCAAGGACCTGTCGACGCTGCTCGCCGTCGCCCACCTCGAGGACGGCGTCGCGACCTACCGCTTCCACGTGGCGGGCACGGCGGCGCCCGCGCTGACCGAGGCCGACGTCGCGGCGGTGCTCCCGCCGCGCATGGAGGTGCTGCACGTCGGCGGCTTGGGCCTGGCGCTCGAGCCCATGGCGGGCGCGCTCGCCGGCCTCGTCGCGTCGGCCTCGCCGCAGACGCTGGTGTCGGTGGACCCCAACTGCCGGCCCGACGCGATCGCCGACCACGCCGCGTACCGGGCGCGGCTGGGCGCCGTCCTCGCGGGCGCCGACGTCGTGAAGGTCAGCACGGAGGACCTCGACTACCTGGCGCCCGGCGTGCCGGCCGCCCGCGCGGCGCGCGAGCTGCTCGCCGGCCGCGTGCGGTGCGTGCTGGTCACCGACGGGGGCCGCCCGCTGCGGATCGTCGCACCGCAGGCCGAGCACGAGGTCCCGGTGGTGCCGGCGGCGGTCGTCGACACCGTCGGCGCCGGCGACGCGCTGTGCGCCGGCTTCCTGGCGTGGTGGGCCCGCGAGGGCCTCGGCGCCGCCGACCTGGCCTCGCCCACGCGCGTCGAGGACGCCGCGGCGTTCGCCGTCCGCGTCGCCGCCGCGACCTGCGAGCGCAGCGGCGCCGAGCCGCCGACGCTCGCCGAGCTCGACGCGCTCGCCGGCTAGGCGCTTGAGGCCCGGGACCGGCGGGCACGAGGATGGGGCCGTGCGCCCCGTGCTCGCCCTGCTCCTCCTCGCGCTCGCCGCCGCCCTCGCCGGGTGCGGGGGCGAGGACCTCGACCGCGAGGTCGAGTCGGCCCGCAAGCGCGCCGAGGACGTCCGCCGGGACGTCGAGCGGCGCGTGGACCGCGCGCGCAGGGACTGCGAGGAGCGCCGCGACCGCTTCGGCACGTGCATGCGCGAGGTGCTCGGCGACCTCGAGAAGGCCTTCGAGCGGCCCGAGCGCACGCTGCCCCAGGTCCGCTCGCGGGGGCGCAACGAGCCGACGACGATCGACGCCTTCCTCACCGACGTCCTCCAGGAGGTCGACCGCTACTGGACGCGGACCTTCGCCGTCGCCCGGCTGCCGGAGCCGCGGGTGGCCTACGACTGGGTCGCGCCGGGCGCGCGCGTGCTCACCGGCTGCGGGCAGGTGGCCGACGACGGCGCCGCGTTCTACTGCCCGGCCGATGACACCATCTACGTCGCGCAGCAGTTCGCCTCCGACCTCTACCGCGGCGTGCTGCGCCGTCTGCCGGGCGAGCAGGCCGGCCACGGCCGCGCCGCCGGCGACTTCGCCGTCGCCTACGTGCTCGCCCACGAGTACGCCCACAACCTGCAGAACGAGCTCGGCGTCTTCGACAACAGCGTCTCGCCGACCGCGCGGCCCTACGAGCTGCAGGCCGACTGCCTGGCCGGGACGTGGGCCTACTCGGTCTACGCCGAGGGCCACCTGCGCGACGGCGACATCGAGGAGGCCGCGAACGCGGCGCTGGCCGTCGGCGACTTCGACGTCGGCAACGCGCAGCACCACGGCACGCCGCAGGAGCGCCGCGACGCGCTGCTGGCCGGCTTCCGCTCCGGTGAGCCGTCGGCCTGCGAGCGCTACCTGCCGCGCTAGCGCAGGACCGCGCCGAACAGGCGCGCGCAGTGGTCGACGACGCGCTCGAGCGGCAGGCCGAGCGCGCCGTCCTCCCACTCGATCACCGCGCGGTGCAGCGTGCCGACGAGCGAGAGCGCGAGCACCCGGACCTCCTCCTCGTCCGCGGCGGGCAGGTGCCGGCGCGCCGTCGTGGCCACGAGGTCGGTGAAGCGGCGCAGCGTCGCGCGCATGTGGCGCTCGGCCTCGCCGCCCGCGCTGGCGGCCTCGGCGAAGACGACGCGCGAGCGGCGGCGGTCGTCGGCCAGCGCCCGCAGGAACGTGCCGACCGCCGCCCGCAGCTGCGGCTCGGGGTCCGGCCCGGCGGCGGCCACGGCGGCGGCCACGCGGGCGAACAGGTCGTCGGTGACCTCGTCGAAGACGGCGACCAGCAGCGCCTCGCGGTCGCGGAACGACTCGTAGAAGTAGCGGTCGGTCAGGCCGGCGGCGCGGCAGACGTCCTTGACCCCGGTGGCGGCGAACCCGTCGGTGCCGAAGCGCTCCAGGCCGGCCTCGAGCAGGCGGGCGCGCCGGGCGGCGACCCGGTCGGCGGCCGCGACACCGCCGTAGGAGCGTGTGGGGGTCTGATGCACCTTGAAGTTGACGATCGGGCTGGGTGGCCGTAGGCTACTTCTGACGACGGAGGTCTTCAACTTGTCCAGCGGGAGGACGAGGGCATGAGCCAGGGGTTGGAGCTGTCACGCCGCGAGCTGCTGCTCGCGGGCGCCGCGGCCGCGGTCACGGCGTCGACGCCGGCGGTCGCCAAGACGCGGCGGCGCCGCACGCGCGGCCGCACGGTCGCCGTGCTCGGAGGCGGCATGGCGGGGCTCGCCGCCGCGCACGAGCTGATCGAGCGCGGCTTCGAGGTCACCGTCTACGAGCGCAAGGCGCTCGGCGGCAAGGCGCGCAGCATCCCGGTGCCCGGCACGGCGAGCGGCGGCCGGCGCGCGCTGCCCGGCGAGCACGGGTTCCGGTTCTTCCCGGGCTTCTACCACCACGTCCCGGACACGATGCGGCGCATCCCGTTCCCGGGCAACGAGCACGGCGTCTGGGACAACCTGGTCACCGCCGACGAGACGCGCTCGCCGCGCACGAACGGCCGCCCCGACGGGACGCTCTTCGGCATGGCGCCCGATCCGACGCAGGCGCTGACGCCCGAGGGCCTGCGCGCGATCCTGCTCGAGGAGGTCCTCAAGCAGCAGGGCGTGCCGCCGCAGGAGCTCGAGTTCTTCGTCAACCGCGTGCTCGTCTTCCTCACCAGCAGCGACGAGCGCCGCTTCGGCCAGTGGGAGAACGTCAGCTGGTGGGACTACGTCCGCGCCGAGGGCAAGTCGGAGGAGTACCAGCGGGTCATCGCCCGCGGCCTGACGCGCAGCCTCGTCGCCGCGAAGGAGCGCCTGGCGAGCACGCGGACGATCGGCAACATGGCCGAGGCGTTCGTCATGAACATCATGGGCCGCGGCAACGACGGCGCGCCGGACCGCGTGCTCGACGCGCCGACCAACGAGGCGTGGATCGACCCGTGGATCCTGCACCTGCGCAAGCTCGGCGTGCGCTTCGCGGTCGGCCGCACGGTGGAGGCGCTCGACGTGCGCCGCGGGCGCGTCGTCGCCGCACGGATGCGCGATCGCCGCGGCCGGCGCCACGTCATCGAGGCCGACTGGTTCGTCTCGGCGATGCCCGCCGAGCGCGCCCGGCGGCTGTGGTCGCCGAAGGTGCTGGAGGTCGACCCGACCCTCAAGGCGATGGACGAGCTCTACGTCGACTGGATGAACGGCATCCAGTTCTACCTGCGCCGCAAGGTCGACCTCGCCCACGGCCACCTCACGTTCGTCGACGCGCCCTGGGCGCTGACCGCGCTGACCCAGGCGCAGTTCTGGTCGCGCAGCGACTTCGCCCGCGACTACGGCGACGGCACCGCGGTCGACTGCCTGTCGATCGACATCTCCGACTGGGACTCGCCGGGCATCCTCTACGGCAAGCCCGCCAAGAAGTGCACGCGCCAGGAGATCGCCGACGAGGTGTGGGCGCAGGTCAAGGCGCACCTCGAGGACGACGGCAGCTCGGTCCTGCCCGACGACATCCGCCACTCCTGGTTCCTGGACCCGGGCATCGCGTGGGTGCGCAGCCGCGGGCAGAACCGCAACGACGAGCCGCTGCTGGTCAACACGGTGGGGTCGTGGGCCAAGCGGCCGGCGGCGCGCACGCGGGTGCCGAACCTGTACCTCGCCGGCGACTACGTGCAGACCGACATCGACCTCGCGACGATGGAGGGCGCCAACGAGTCGGGCCGCGCCGCCGTCAACGCGCTGCTGCAGGACGCCCGGTCGCAGGCCGACGCCGTGCCGATGTACAAGCTCTACGACCCGCCGGAGTTCGAGGCGGCCAAGCGCGTGGACGCCGAGCTCTTCCGCGCCGGGCAGCCCAACGCGCTCGACCGGCCCTAGGCGACGACGCGCTCGAGGTGGCGCAGGAACGGCTCCGGGTCCAGCCCGGAGCCGACCGCGTCGCGCAGCAGCTCCTCGGTGTCGCGCCGGCGTCCGGGCCGGTGGACGTGGTCGCGCAGCCAGTCGCGGATCGGCGCGACGTCGCCGGCGACCAGCAGCGCCTCGGTGCCGCCGAGGTCGGCGTCGAGGCGCTACCACAGCTGCGCGGCGATGACGCAGCCCAGGGCGTAGCTGGGGAAGTAGCCGAAGGCGCCGGCGGCCCAGTGGATGTCCTGCAGGACGCCCTCGTTCGCGTTCGCCGGCTCGACCCCGACGAGCTCGCGCAGGCCGTCGGCGAACGCGCCCGGCAGGTCGCCGGGATCCAGCGCGCCGTCGAACAGCGCCCGCTCGAGCTCGAAGCGCAGGACGATGTGGAGCGGGTAGGTGACCTCGTCGGCGTTCACGCGGATCACGCCGCGGCGGACCATGCGCAGGTAGGCGGACAGGCCGTCGGGGTCGACGCGCCCGGCGCCGCCGTCGGTCAGCGCGGCGGCGAGGAGGCCGGCGAAGCCGCGGCTGCGCCCGACGTGGTTCTCCCACAGCTTGCTCTGGGACTCGTGGATCGACATCGACGTGCCGGTCCCGAGGTTCGTCCGGCGCAGGGCCGGGTCGACGGCGCGCTCGTAGAGGCCGTGGCCGAACTCGTGCACGGCGGCGAGGACGGCGTGCAGGTCGCCCTCGTCGTAGCGCGTGGTGATGCGCGTGTCGGCCGTGCCGAGCCACGAGGTGAACGGGTGGGCGGACTCGTCGACGCGCCAGCCCTGCTCGTCGACGCCGAGCCGGTGCAGGAGCGCGGCGACGGCCGCCTTCTGGGCCTCGACGGGGAACGGCGGCCCGACGTCGGGCGCCGGCCGCGCGACCCCGCGCTCGACCAGCGGCGGGATCGCCTCGCGCAGGCGGTCGAACGTCGCCTGCACCGCGGCGGTCGTCAGCCCGGGGTCGTAGTCGTCGAGCAGGTGGTCGTAGGGGTGGGCGGCCTCGGGGAAGCAGGCGGCGTACTCGCGCGCGAGCTCGACGTTGTGGCGCAGGGCGGGCAGGAAGCCGGCGGCGTCGCCCGCCTCGCGGGCGGCCAGCCAGGCGGCCTGCCCCTCGGCGGCGGCGCGGGCCAGCTCGGCGGCCAGCGCTGTGGGTACCTGGCGCTGCTTGTCGTAGTCGCGGCGGGCGATGCGGACGACGTCGCGGTCGAGCTCGTCGCCGGCCTCGGCCTCGGCCGCCTCCAGCCACTCGCCCAGCTCGTCGGAGGCGAAGCGCTCGTGGCGCAGGCCCTGCAGCGTGGCGAGCAGGTGCGCGCGGGACTCGGCGCCGTCGGCGGGCATGAAGACCTGCTGGTCCCAGCCGGCGAGGCGGATCGCGGCGTCGAGGTCGGCGATCTCGGCGAGGCGGGCGCGCAGGGCGGTGAGCGACATGTGCCGGACCCTAGAAGACGAACGGGCCGCCCGAGGGCGGCCCATCCGAGGGAGGAGAGATATGAGGTTGTGCGTCGCAGTGTGGTGGTCCGCGACTCAGAAGTCCAAGACCCATTCGCTCTCGATTTCATAAGCTGTGCCTATGGACCTGCGGCAGCTGCGCTACCTCGTCGCGCTCGCCGACGAGCGGCACTTCACGCGGGCGGCCGCGCAGCTGCACGTCGCCCAGCCCGCCCTCTCCCAGCAGATCCGCCGCCTGGAGGACGAGGTCGGGCTGCCGCTGGTGGACCGCACGACGCGGCGGGTCGCGCTGACCGAGGCCGGCGAGCTGCTGGTCGAGCGCGCGCGGCGCGCGCTGGGGGAGGTGGAGGCGGCCCGCGCCGAGCTCGCCGACCTCGCGGGCGTCCGGGCCGGCCGCGTGGTCGTCGGGGCCATGCAGTCGCTCGGCCCCCTGGATCTGTCGGAGCTGCTGGCCGCGTTCCACGCCGACCACCCCGCCGTCGACCTCGTCGTGCAGGAGGAGGTCAGCGACGTGCTGCTGGACATGGTCCGCCGCGACGCCGTGGAGCTGGCCTTCGTCTCCCTGGTCGGCGGCGCGCCGCAGGACGGCCTCGAGGTCCAGCCGCTGCTCACCGAGTCGCTGGTCGTCCTGCTGGCGCCCGGCCACCCGCTGGCCCGCCGCGCGCGGCTGCGGATGGCCGACCTCGCGCAGGAGCGCTTCATCACCTTCCGCGAGGGCGCGGGCCTGCGGCGCGTGACGATCGCGGCGGCCCAGGAGGCCGGGTTCGAGCCGCAGATCGCGTTCGAGACCAACGAGGTGCTGCGCGCGCGGGCGCTGGCGTCGCGCGGGCTGGGCGTCACCGTGGTGCCGGAGTCCGACGCGGGGCCGCACGGCCCGCCGGTCGCCGCCATCCCGCTGCACCGCCCGGCGCTCGCGCGCGACGTGACGCTCGTGTGGCGCCGCGACCGCCGGCTCTCGCCCGCGGGGCGCGCGTTCCTCGCGCTGGCCCGCACGGCGGATCGCACGGGCGCGCCGGCCTAGTCGACGCCGTCGTCGAGGACCCGCGAGAGCCTGGCGCTCAGGGCGCTCGCCGCCGCGACGACGAGCGCGAGGGTGAGCACGAGGACGACGGTGCCGCCCGTCGGGATGGACCAGATGAGCAGGGTGCCCGCGAGGATGAGGGCGGTCAGGGTGGGGAGGAGCATCGTCTGCAACGGACGCGCGATCGGCACGAGCGTTGCAGCGTGCGTGCGTCGCGGTGGCGGCAGGGCCGGCCGCCCGGGCGCTCAGCCGGCGGCCGCGGCGAGCTCGCGCGGCGGCGTGCGGCTCAGCGAGCGCGCGGCCTCCTCGAGCGCGCGCTCGACCTGCGCGATCTCGGTGAGCGCCTGCTCGCGCTCGGCGCGCAGCCGGGCGAGGTCGGCGGCGTCCGCGACGGCGCTCGTGGCGTCGCGCAGCCGCGCCTGGAGCGTCGCGAGCCGGCGGCGCAGGCGCTCGGGCGCATCGCGGTCGAGCTCGTACATGCCCGACGAGGTCGTGCGGCGCACGACGGGCGAGCGCGAGATCTGCGTGAGGAACACCGCTGCGGGGTCCTTGCCCATGACCGCGTAGCCGGCCTCCTCGAGCAGCTCGAGCCAGCGGCGGTAGTGGACCGGCCCGGCGCCCTGGGGCGCGGCGGCGAGGACGCGCACGGCCGTCTCGCGAATGGCCGTGCCGCGCAGGGGCGTGCCGCGCGGTGCGCCGGCCGTGGCGTCGGGGGCCGTGCCGGCTGCGCCCGGCGTGCCGGCTGCGCCGGACATGCCTGGCGCGCTCCCGGCGCCCGCTCCGCCGGCGGTGCCGCTCCCGCCCGCGGTCGCCTCCGGCGCGAGCCGCTCCAGCAGCGCGACCCGCTCGTCGACGTCGACCAGCGTCGCCTCGAGCCGCTCGAGCTCGGCGCGCAGCGTCTCGCGCCGTGCCAGCAGGCGGTCGCGGTGGCGGGGCGGTCGGCGTCATCGGCTGGTCCCTTCTTACCGGGCGCTGCGGCGGCGCGACGGCCACGCGCGCACGCGGCTGTGGAGGGATCGTGGATAACCCACCCCGCAGCTGTTCATAAGCGGGGCGATGTAGCGGCGCGACTGTGGACAAGTCGTGGCTGAGCAGCGCTTTTCCGCCCAACGTGCGGGTTCTTCGCGGTTCCGTCCGAGGCCGTCGCCACGCTTCGTGCTCATACGGACCGCTGTGTATGGAGGCCCAGACCCGCATGTATGACATCGCTGATGCCGCCGAGCGCGCCCGCCGGCGCCGCCGCGCGGGCCGACGCCCGCTGTCGCTGCTGCCCGAGGACGCAGGTGAGAGCCTGGTCGACGACCTGCCCGAGGACTTCGTCGCGCTCGCCGGCGACCTGCGCGCGCTGCTGGACGCGGGGCTCGTCCGCGCCCAGGTCGACCCCGACGCCACCGTGCGGTTCGGCCCCGCCCCCGAGGAGCCGCCGGCGGCCTGAGCGCCGGCGCATAGGCTCCCGCCATGCGCACCATCGGGATGCTCGGCGGGATGAGCTGGGAGTCGTCGATCGAGTACTACCGGCTGGTCAACGAGGAGGTGCGCGACCGCCTGGGCGGCCTGCACTCGGCGCCCTGCGTGCTGCACTCGGTCGACTTCGCACCGATCGAGGAGCTCCAGCGCGCCGGGGACTGGGACGCGGCCGGCGCGCGGCTGGCCGAGCACGCGCGGCAGCTCGAGCGCGGCGGCGCGGACCTCCTGGTGCTGTGCACCAACACCATGCACAAGGTCGCCGACGCGGTCGCCGGCGCGGTGGGCATCCCGTTCGTCCACATCGCCGACGCGACCGCGCTGCGCCTGCGCGAGGCCGGCGTGCAGCGGGTCGGCCTGCTCGCGACGCGGTACACGATGGAGCAGGACTTCTACCGCGGCCGCCTGCAGGAGCGCCACGGGCTCGAGGTGCTCGTGCCGGGCGAGGACGACCGCGGCGAGGTCCACCGCGTCATCTACGAGGAGCTCTGCCTCGGGCGGGTCGAGCCGCCGTCGCACGCCCGCTACGTCGCGGTGATGGAGGACCTCGTGGCGCGCGGCGCCGAGGCGATCGTGCTCGGCTGCACCGAGATCGGGCTGCTGGTCGGCGACGGCGACGCGAGCGTGCCGCTCTTCGACACCACGCGGCTGCACGTCGCGGCCGCCGTCGACGCCGCGCTGGCTCCGTAGTCCGCCACGCCCGCGCGCGGGCCGGTCCGGACGACAGCCCCGCGGCCCGCCGCGACCATCGGTGCATGCGCACCATGTTCGTCCTGCTCGCCCTGCTGCTCGCGCTCCCCGCGGCCGCCCAGGCCGCGCCGGATCGCGTCGTCCTCGCCGGCGGCACCCACGTGCTCGCGGGCGAGACCGTCGGCGACGTCTTCGTCATCGACGGCCCCGTGGTCGTCGACGGCCGCGTCACCGGCGACCTGGTCTCCGTCAGCGACCCCGTCCGCATCAGCGGCACGGTCGAGGGCGACGTCACCGCCGTCTCGGCGCCGGTGATCGCCGGCCCGCGCGCGACCATCGGCGGCGACCTGCTCTACGGCGACGAGAAGCCCGTCCTCGCGCGCGGCGCACGCGTCGAGGGCAAGGTCAGCGACGAGGGCTGGAACGACTTCGGCGGCGCCCCGTGGGGCTTCGTCTCGCACGTCGCGTTCTGGCTCGCCGCGTCGGTCTCGTCGCTCGCGCTCGGCTTCCTGCTGCTGTGGCTCGCGCCCGGCGCCATCGGCCGGTCGACCGAACTCCTGCGCCGCCGCTCCGGCGCCGTCGCGCTCACCGGGCTGCTGCTCGTGATCGGGCTGCCGATCGCGGCCGTGCTGATGGTCGTCACGCTGATCGGCCTGCCGCTCGGCATCGCGCTCCTGCTCGCGCTGCTGCCGCTCGGCGCCGTCGGCTACGTGACCGCGATGCACATGCTCGGCCGCGTGGTCGCGCCCAAGGCCACCCCCGCCGTGGCGTTCCTGGCCGGCTGGGGGATGCTCCGCGCCGCCGCGTTCATCCCCGCGGTCGGCCCGCCGCTGTGGGCGGTGGCGATGATGCTCGGCCTCGGCGCGCTGCTGCTGGCGCTCTGGGAGTCGCGGCCCGCCCGCGCCGTCCCGGCCGGCGGCCCCGAGGCGCCGCTGCGGCCCGCGGCACTGCACTAGGCGTCCCGGCGCGCCCCGGGCCGGAGCCGGGGCGCGCCGTGGCGAGATGGCCTAGGACTTCTTCGCGCGCGAGCGCGAGGAGCTGCTGCTGCGGCTCGAGCCGCCGCTGCTGCTGCGCGAGGAGGAGCTCGAGCTCCGCGACGACGAGGCCCGCGAGCTGCCGCCGGTGCTCTTGGCCCGGGAGCTGCCGCCGCTGCTCTTGGCCCGCGACGTCGTCGCGCGCTTGGCCGTGCCGCCGCTGCTGCTCGAGCGCGACGAGGAGGCGCGCGACGCGGTGCCGCCGCCGGACCGCGACGACGACGCGCGCGTGCCCGAGCTGCGCGAGGACGCCGACGTCGAGCGCGACCGCGAGGAGGTCGTGCGCCGGCGCGCGGTGCTGCCGCCGCCGTTGCGCTCGGCCGCCGGGATCTCCTCCTTGGCCACCGCCTTGGTCAGCTGCGGGATCAGCTTCTGCAGGAAGCCGGCCATCCGCTCCTCCTGCTTGCGGAACTCCTTGGCGAGCTTCGCGGTGTCCTTGTCGCCGATCGCTGTGGCGAGCTCCTCGATCGACAGGTAGTTGCCGATCTCCTCGAACTCGTTCCACAGCTCGGTCTTGGCGTTCTTCAGGAGCTTCTCGGCCTCGCCGGTCCCGCGCACCATGTGCAGGGGGCCCTTGGCCAGCGACGCGCCCTTCTTCGCCGCCGCGACGACGGCGGTCGCCGCCTCGCCCGCGATGTCCGGACCGGGGAGGTCCACCGCCTCGGCCTTGCCGCCGAGCTGCTTGATGCGGCGCTCGAGGCCCTTGGCCTGCTGCTGGGTCTCCTTCAGGTGCGCCTGCAGGCGCTTCTTGTAGGCGTCGCGGGAGGTCATCGAGATGTGCGCCTTGAGCGCGGTCTCGAGCTCCTTCTCCTTGCCGTACGCCTCGTTGAGGTACTGGATCAGCTTGGTTGCTGCGGTCGTCGGCTCTGCGGCCATGGGTACGTCAGCTCCTCCTCGGCAGGTCAGTACCCCGTCCCTGTTCCCGGCCCGGCGAACGTCTACACTGCAATGCGACGCGGTGGGCGTAGCTCAGTTGGTAGAGCTCCTGGTTGTGGTCCAGGCGGTCGGGGGTTCGAGTCCCCTCGCTCACCCCTCGAAGGGCCCGTGACGACGGGCTCTTCGTCGTTTTTCGAGGGTCGTCGCCAGCCTAACGACGCATCGACGGGGCATCAACCCGCTCACGTCGAGCGCTCGACGACGTAGGGGAGCAGGTCGCGGATGAAGCGCAGTGGCGCCGGCCGCGACGCCGCGGCGAACGCCTCGTCGAAGAGGTCGAGCGCCGAGGCCGTCATGCGGTCGGCGTAGGCGTTGGCGTACATGATGCTGTCGTGCTCGTGCATCAGCTCGAGCACGCGCGCGGCGGCGGCCGGCGTGCGCGCAGGGGCCGGCGCGCGCAGGTAGTCCACCACCTCGGCGCGCTGGGGCTCGGCGGCCGCGTTGAGGAGGTGGATGAGCATCAGCGTCCGCTTGCCCTCGCGGATGTCGCCGAGGTGCTCCTTGCCGTGGCGCTCGTGCGAGCCGGCGATGCTGAGGACGTCGTCGCGGATCTGGAAGGCCACGCCGAGGTGGAGGCCGAAGCGCGTCAGCGCGTCGAGCGGCGCAGTGCCGCGTGCGCCGACGACCGCGCCGAGGCGCAGCGGGGCGACCGTCGTGTACCAGCCCGTCTTGCGGACGACCATCCGCAGGTAGTCGTCGGTCGCCAGGTCCGTCACGCCGTCGCGCTGCCAGCCGAGCTCCAGCGCCTGCCCGGCGGTGGTCAGCCGCACCATGGTGAGGAACTCGTCGACGACCTCGCGCGCGAGCCGGCTGCCGAGCCGGCCGGGGTCGAGGAGCGGCTGGAGCGCCAGCCCCGCGAGCGCGTCGCCGGCGTTGACGGCGAGGCCTACACCATGCACCTCGTGCAGCGCCGGCGCGCCGCGGCGCGTCGGCGTCGCGTCCTCGACGTCGTCGTGGATGAGGAACGAGTTGTGCAGCAGCTCGAGCGCCACCGCCGGGCCGAGACCCTCCTCGAGCGCTCCCGCGTGGGCCTGGCAGCAGGCCAGCAGCAACGCCGGGCGCAGGCCCTTGCCGCTGCGGCGCGGGTAGTCGGCGACCAGGTCGTCGAGATACGCGGCGGGCGGTCCGGCGGCGAGCAGCTGCTCCATCGCCGCCCGGGTCGCGCGCGCGTACAGCTCCAGGCGCGCCTCGACCCCCGCCATCACTCCACGACCAGGAGGACCGGCACGCTGGCCGACGGCAGCCCCGAGGCCAGCACGAGGCCGTGGTAGGACCCGGGCGTCGCCTCCGCCGGCAGCGGCAGCGCGAGGGTGGCCGAGGCGCTGGCGCCTGCGGGGATGTCGAGCACCGGGGGCGAGAAGGCCCCGCGCGCGCCCGCCACCAGCGCCCCGTCGTGGGCGGCGAGGTCGGTGACCCGCAGCGCGACGTCCGACAGCGGTGACGCGGTCTGGTTGTGCAGCCACACCGGCGACCGCGCCTCCCCGCCGCGCGCTCCCACCATCGACACGGGCGCCCCGGCGGCGCCGCCGCGGCCGGTCGCGGTCAGGTCCACCAGGTCGGCGTAGACCGAGAACGTCTCGCGGAAGAGGTCGGCGTAGAGGTCGATCGCGCGCGCGACGGCCGCCCGCATCTGGGGCCCGGCCGCGGGCAGGCCCCGGTCGCCGGCGTCCTCGAGCGCGCGCAGGGCCTCGTCGGGTCGCAGCCGCGGCACCTCGCGCCCGGCCACCTCCGCCATGAGCTGCGCGAACAGCCGCGCCGCCGACTCGCCCGGGCTGCCGTCGTGCGCGCTCACGCCGCACCGAGCCCGATCCATGATCCCGCGACGCCGTGCGCCGGCGGATGCCCGCGCACGGCGTTGGCCGCCTGCACGCCGGCCAGCACGGCGGCCTCGATGCAGCCCGCGTTCAGCCCGCAGTCGATCCAGTCGCCGGCGAGGAACAGGTTCCCGTAGCCGGAGGCGTCCGCCCGCAGCCGCAGCCGCCCGGTGCCGGGCAGCGCCTGCACGTAGCGGTCCGCGGGGGCCACGTTGGCGCGCGTGTACCGCGCGCGCACCAGCTCCGCACGGAATCCCGGCCACAGGTGCGCGACGTCGCGCTCGAGGAACCGCCGCGCGTTGGCGCGCACCACGCGCTCGCCATCGGCGGCGTCGCGGGCCGGCAGGACGCTGCAGAAGTAGCCGATCGCCCCCGGCCGGTCGCCGGCCGGCCAGTCCTCGCGCTCGACGAGGTGGCTCATCGAGGCGTAGGTGTCGAACGGGCTGACGTAGCCGCTGACGGTGGCGCCGGGGTACGGCCACCCGAGACGCCGCTCGTCCGCGCGCAGCCACAGCTGCAGCGCCTGCGTCGGGACGGTCGCGACGCCCTGCACCATCGCGCGCCAGCGCGGCGAGTCCTCCAGCAGCTCCTCGCACAGCGACGCGACCGGTCCCAGCGAGGTGGCGAGCACGACGTCGTCGAAGTCGGCGCCCGCGCGCAGCACGGCGTCGCGCTCGCCCACCGGCCCGCCCGCCGGCGTCGGGAAGCACGGCAGCCCGTGCACGCGCACGAGCGGATCGGGGTCACGGGCCCGCACCCGCAGGTCGATCGCCGCGACGGCCCCGCGGCCGGGGGAGAGGCGCAGGCGCTGCGCGCGATGGCCGGGCCGGAACGTCACGCCGCGCCCGCGGAGCGCCTGCAGCAGCGGCGCGAAGACCACGTCGCCCATGCCGGCCTGCAGGCGCCACATGATCGAGCCGCGGTACTCGAAGAAGAGCTTGCCCGCGAGGAACAGCCCCAGCCCCGCGGGGAACCGCGGTCGCTCGCGATCGCCGTCCTCGAAGGCGAAGGCCAGGTCGTACATGCCGCGGACCAGCGCGCAGTCCAGCGTCTCCGGGCGCGCGCCGTGCCCCGCCAGCCACGCGCGGAAGTCGAGGTGGTCGATCGCCGTGAAGCCCGCGGGGTCGCTGAGCAGCCCGTCGCGGATCGTCCCCAGCATCGTCGTGGCCACGAGGTCGGCGAGCTCGGCCGACCGCCGCCCGGCGTCGTCGCGCGCGGCCCGCGCGACGAGGTCCGCGCGGAGCCCGTCGAGGTAGCCGGTGACGAGCGTCGCCAGCGAGCCGCCGCGCGGGACGCCCGCGCGCAGCACCCGCAGCGACTCCACGGCGCCGACGAGCGCGGCGATCTCGGCGCGGCGCAGCAGCTCCACGAACGCCGCCGGGCCGCCGCCGCGCGGCGGCGGCTCGGCCGCCCCGCTGAGCACGACCCGCGGCGGCGCCGCCGCGCCGATCGACGCCGAGAAGTCCACCAGCAGCCCGAGGCCGCGCCGCACGAAGCCGGCCACCGTCAGCGGGCGGCCGCCCGGCAGCCCGGGCTCGCCGTCGTTGCGCGCGAAGGCGGCGACCCAGTGCGACCACGTGCCGTCGCGACGGTCCTCCACGCCGACGAGGTCGGCCGGGGCGAACGCGTCGCGCCACCCCTGGATCGGGCAGCCGGGATCGGTGGCCGCACGGTCGAGCTCCTCGTAGACGTCGCGCATCAGCCGGAAGGCGTTGTCGTAGTAGCCGAGCCACACGTGGAGCCCGTGCTCCTCGATCCGCCCGTGCACCCCGCGGGTGCTCGCGCCCTTCCCGCCGGGGTGCGGTGCCGCCTCGTACACGCAGACGTCGAGCTCGCCGCGCTCGTGCTCGCCGCTGAGGGCCCAGGCCGCGGAGAGCCCCGCCATCCCGCCGCCGAGGATGGCGACGCGCCTCTTCCGGGTGGC